>JAJYPT010000044.1 GCA_021795135.1 Actinomycetes bacterium | reverse complement strand
TTGTCTACAATACCAATTCGTGTTCGAGCTAAAAGTTCAGGACCCCACGGAGGACTTCCCACATGAGATGACAATAAGGTTATTTTTGTTTCTCTTCTATTGAAAGCAGCATAAATAGTAGGCAAATAAGAGATTTGTAGAGCCACAATAACCAGCCCACTAAATCCAGCTAAAAAGTCAACTATGGTAGCCCAAGGAGTAGGAGTGGAAACAAAACCAAGAGTCAAAAGAGAAGCCCCAGCTTCTCTAATGGAGTTTCCAAAACTTTGTTGAGAAGGAAACAGCATAAAAGATAGAGAAAAGAGTAAAAATATAACCCATACTAATAAATCTAAGAAGATGTTTACTGCAGCTTGAGAAGATCGCAAAGCATCTCTTGATTTATAACTATGAGTAGTTTTACACAAGTTTTTGTAAATGAACTCAATAAAAATATCTATCGTCTTTGGAATTCTTGCTATGTGACCCCTAGGTATGACCAAAGTTTTTACCACACTAGCTATTGTGGAGAAATAAAGAACTATACCTAATAAGGTGATTAAGTACTTCAATTGACTATCTCGAACTTATTTTATTAATAAAGATTCGTATAAATATTTTTTGCTCCTATTGGGTCAACTCTATTTTAATTTTGGACTTTTAGTTTACTAGATAGGATTCAAGATGGCGAGGTTTGCGACAAACCCTGGTCTTATTGTCATATCTTTGGCTGGAGCTACAATATTTTGGGTCTAGCCCGCCCAAAAAAACCCCAGTAATACTAAGAGGGGGTTTAAAGTCATGGGCTTTCCACTCCACTCTATTTTGGTAATTATTTTGATACTTGTATTGTTTTTAGTCTTTGTTTTTTTAAAGACTATTATTGAATATTGTAAAAATATATAAATGATAGATAATTTGGTATAAGCCTGAGAAAAACGTTCTAAATAGTACTAATCAAACTAAGGAATATTTTAGATCTATAAACTAACTAAGCTGATATAAAAATATTTTTAGTTATGATCTTGAAATAGTTCTTTTATTAGGTCTGAGGAAAGTTTATTATCGCTGAACATTTACGACTAAAGATTGTTTTATGAATTTATTTTAGGTATTTGAGTCATCTTTCTTTGGGCTAGCATAATATTTTATTCAAGCTTTAGTTTTGATTCTACTAGTTGCTATTGTCTTTGATTGGAACTTGCTAAAAATGCTTTTTGATCCTACTCCTATAAGGCGTATGTCTCTGGTTGCCCTAAGTTCTGCCATAGCAAGTTCTCTTTCTAATTTTGGAGTAATAGCAGTAGAAGGAGAGGTTAGCTACCAAAATCGAAAATCGATTACATGGTTTCAAATCAAAGACAATAGCTGTGAAATAAATGTTCAAGTACCCACTAAGGTATCTAAAAGTTCTCATATTGTTCATGGAGAAAAAGTTTTAGTTACCGGCAGGCTTGTTTATAATAATTCTAGAGGAGTCTTTTATCTCAGGGCTCAAGAGGTATCTCCAGTTGGAGAAGGAGCAATATTAGCTTCTATAGAAAAAGCAAGATCACGGCTAAAGGCTGAAGGTTTGCTAGATAGAGCTAGAAAACCTCTTCCAAAATTACCCAGAGGGGTTGGGGTAATTTGTGGTAATGAAGCTGCTGTGAAAAAAGATATAGAGTCAATAGCAACAGAACGTTTTGAGAGATATCCTATTTATTTTTTTGAAGTGACAGTTTCTGGACCTGGAGCTGCAGGGCAAATTATTCAAGCTTTGAATTACTTAGATTCACTTGAAACTATAGAAGTTGTAATTTTAGCTCGAGGCGGAGGAAGTCCCAATGAACTTCTTCCATTTAGTGATGAAAACCTTTGTCGCAAGATTTGTGAGATGACAAAACCAGTAGTTAGTGCTATTGGACATGAATCAGATTATCCTCTTTGCGATGAAGTAGTAGACATACGTTGTGGAACCCCTTCTATAGCAGCTCAAAAGGTAGTTCCTTTGAAGCTGGAATTAGATTTAGAGCTAAAAGCATTTCAAAATTCGATACAAGTTAATATATTTAGTATTTTAGAGGAAGCTCAAAGCAATTTAGACTTTGCCAACCCTAAAACTTTTTTAGAGGCGGGACTAAATAATGGTCAAATGGAATTAGACCAATGTTTTAAAACACTGAGTCTTTTTTCAATAGATAATTTATTACAAAGAGCCCAACAAAGAATAGATCAGATACAGTTAGAAAATTCATTTAGAACATTTTTACATCAAAAACAGTTAAATCTAAGTTCCAAAGAAGAACTTTTGGAAGCTTTGGATCCTCGTGAAATTCTCAAAAGGGGATATGCAATAGTAAGAAATTCCCAAGGTAAAATATTAAGACAGCTAAATCAGGTAAAAAGAGGCGATCAACTTCAAATAGAAGTAGTTGATGGAACCATAAGTGTAGTTGTTGGACCATAATTAGAATCATGGATCAACGCGATCAAGAATCATTACAAGCACAACTTAATCAACTTAGCTATGAGGAACTGCTGAGCCAATTAGAAACATTGACCCAGCAGTTAGCTTCTGGAGAACTTGGGATTGAAAGAGCAGCCGAATTATATGAAAAGGCTCGTGTAATTCATAAAGTTGCTCAACAACGTCTTGATTCTATCCGTTCTCGCTTGTTACCTACACTGGAAGAAGATTAGAACTGTAAGTGTTGTTTTAGTTTACCCCTATTGTTTTTTGCAAATTCTATATTGATCTCTAGCCGTTCTAAGGTCTGCTCGATACTTTTTTTGCCAGATTTGACGGGATGTTGAGATAAGAATTGGCTTATATCTTTTATAGAATCTGGTTCTATTAGAGAAGTAATTCCATCTAACATCATAGGAACATTGTTATCTGGCATTTTTGTGGTTAGTTCTTCCCAATTTTGTTTGACAAATTCCCATGTTAGTTTTCGTCCAGATTTATTAGATAAAGCCGTTCTTATAACTAGAGCTACGTTTTGGCTACGTATAGGACCCAGACAAGCATCTAAAGTTCTTTGTAAAAGGATAGGATCTTGAAATTCTGCCAAGGCGTAAAGATATCTAAGTTCTTCTTGAGGTGTACTAGGAGACAAGAAACGTTCGAAAAAAGAATCATATAAGTCTTCTGTTCCAAAATAAGATGCAACATTTAAAACAGAAGATATCAAATTCGGATCTAGATAATCCCTTTGGTTCAATTCTCTAAGTGCTAGCTCTTTAGCTTGTTGAATAATTTGCTCATCTGAAGCTAAGACTCCTAAAGCGTTGAATAAGCTAGACCGGATGACTTTATCGTTGTCGGATTCTCTTTCTGGATCTTGGTTAGATAATTGTTCAAATTTTGGACTTACTATAGACTTTACGAATTTTTGTAAAGCAACGATTTCTTTTTGATCTGCAATCAAATCCAACAAGAAGAAAGGTCCCAATAGAGCTTTCCATATACTTGGGTCATCTTCTTGGGAAAAGTTTTTAGCCAGATTTGTGAAATGAGACAAAGGGGATAGTCCAGCTAAGGTGGAGGCCCAAGTATCTGAGACCAAACTGAACCTTTCTAAAGCATTTAATTGAGACACATTAGAAATTAGTTTTGATAATAGAGATTCAGAATAATTTACTCGATAAAATCCCCATCCCTCCGAATTAGCATTTATCCAAGAAGTTTGAGGCGAAACTTTTATTTGGGTGTTGTTTTTATCTAACAAGATCCGAATTTCTTCAGTGTTTTGATCTGAATTTATCTTTAATCTAATTGGTATATTCCAAGACTTATTTTGGTTTAATTGTTTATAGGTAAATGGCTCTTGGCTAAGTTCTATCGAATCTGAATTTGATGATTCTTTGACCGAAAGCATTGGATATCCACCTTGAAATATCCAAGAATCCATAGTTGAGCGTACTGGTTCGCCTGTAACTGATTCTATTGCATCCCATAAATCTGTCGTCTCAGCATTTGCATAGCGATGAGTATCTAAATAGCTAACTATACCTCTACGAAATTCTTCTTCCCCTAAATAACGCTCCAACATTCGAATTACGCTCGCACCTTTTTGATAGGTAAGGACATCGAACATTCCTTCTGCATCTTCAGGGCTTACTACGTTGAATTCTATGGGACGGGTAGAAGATAGTCCATCAATAGCCATAGCTGTTCCCCTGCTAAGGGCAAAACTTACCCATCTTTTCCAATCAGGATTGAAAGCATCTACACAGAGTAATTCCATAAAAGTTGCAAATGCTTCATTTAACCAAAGTCCATTCCACCACTTCATAGTGACTAAGTCGCCGAACCACATATGAGCTATTTCATGAGCTACAACATCTGCTACACGTTCTAATTCTGCTCTGGAAGCAGAATTGGGATCTATCAATAAAGCAGATTCTCTGAAAGTAACTGCTCCTAAATTTTCCATAGCTCCAAAAGCAAAATCAGGAATAGCCACAAGGTCAAGTTTGGACCCAGGATAGGGAATTTCAAACCATTTAGAAAAGAATTTTAAAGAGTGCTCTCCCATCTTGAGAGCAAAATCAGTCAAAGATTGCTTCCCAGGTATATGAGCTACCCTAAGATCTACTCCATCTACATTTACTGTGTTGCTAAATTCTAATGGCCCAATTATAAAAGCAACCAAATAAGTAGACATCAAAATAGTGTCTTCAAAGTCCACCTTTTTCTTGCCCTCTCCAATATTTTGTTCGTCTTTAATCGGAGAATTAGAAATAGCTACTAAATATTCATCAATGATCAAAGAAATAGAAAAAATAGCCTTTATGTCTGGCTCATCCCAACAAGGAAAGGCTCTTCTTGCATCTGTTGCTTCAAATTGAGTAGTAGCTATAGTTTTGGTCTCATTAGTTTGGGGATCGTTGAAAACGCTTTTATAAAATCCACGGAGTTTATCATTGATTACCCCTTTGAAACCAAGACGAAGTTCCCAGGGTCCTGCCTGTATAGTTTGATCGAATGAAAGGATTATTCTTTGATGTTCTGAGTCGTATTGAACTGAGCCTTGTAATTGAGTATCTAAAGACCCTTGTTGATTTAGGTATGAAAATGTTATTTCTAAATCTAAACAATTGAGAACTATTGTTTCAGTGGACTCTTGGATTTGTAAAGATATGACTTCTTCACCTTCAAAATTGAGTTCTGAAAGATCGGGCAATAGAGTTATTTCATATCTTTTTGGTATTACATTTCTAGGTAGCCTGAAGTTGTCTATATCGTTCACAGAAAAAGGTTAGCTCTAAGTTGGCTCTTAGGACTCCAAGTTTTGCAAAAAACTACTAGCTTTTAAAGTGTGGAAGAAAAAAAATTACAACCAAATCAAAACCATAGTAGCGAGGCTACTTTGGAGTTCCAAGTTATAGGCATTGGTCACCCTATTGTAGATGTGTTGGCAGAAGTAGATGAACAACATATTGTTGATCATGGACTGCCAAAAGGGGCGATGACTTTAGTAGATAGTGAAACAGCAGAAAAGCTTTATACTTCTTTGAATGAAAGTGTAGAAGTATGTGGAGGATCAGCTGCAAATACTATGGTGGGCTTAGCTTCTTTTGGTGAGAAGGTAGCTTTTATTGGTAAAACTGCAGATGATCAATTAGGAGAAATTTTCGTTGAAGATATATCTAATTCTGGAGTTTATTTTGGGGTTAGTTCAAAGAGAATAACTCGAGAACCTGGCACTGGTCATTGTGTAATTGCAATTACCCCAGATGCTCAAAGAACAATGGCTACTTTTTTGGGGGCTGCTTCTACTTTGGCTGTTGAAGATATAAACTCTGGACTGATCGCAAGTTCATCTATTTGTTATCTAGAAGGATATTTGTGGGATAGCTCAAATGGTTTTGAGGTAATAGAACATAGTATTGAAGTAGCTCGTTCTTATAATCGCAAAGTAGCAATTTCTTTATCGGATCCTTTTTGTGTGCAAAGACATCAAAAAAGATTTTTCTCTTTATTAGAGCGAGGATTGATAGATATTGCCTTTTGTAATGAAGACGAATCAAAGATGCTTTTTCCAGGTAAAGAACAAGAAGAAATTTTTGATTCTTTTTCACAACTTTGTCCTATAACTTGTATAACAAAAGGGGCACAAGGTTCATCTATAATTGCAGGCTCCCAACTTATTCATATACCAGCAATTACTATCTCAGAAGTGATCGACACAACAGGAGCAGGAGATCTCTATGCTAGTGGATTTCTTTTTGGGATTGGTACTGGAAAAAGTCTCCAATTGTCAGGTCGTTTAGCTGCTTTGGCAGCAGGGGAGGTAATTTCTCATGTTGGAGCTCATCCTGTTGCGTCTTTATCTGAATTAGCAACCTCTGAAGGTCTCATTTGATTAGGAATATAAACAACGTTTGGTTAAACAGGCGTGTTATTGGATTTGCCCACCAAGGAGGAGCTAAAGAAGCCCCATCCAGTACTTTGATGGCGATGCATCAAGCTGTACGAGCTGGCATAGATGCCTTAGAGCTAGACGTTCACTGCACCAAAGACAAGAAACTGGTGGTTTGTCACGACCCTACTGTAGATGCCACAACTAATGCTACAGGAGCAATATCAGAGATGACCTTGTCAGAATTGAAAGATTTAGACAATGCATATTGGTTTGTCAAAGGAGAAGTAACCAGCAAGAGCCATAGCGAAAAAGACTATATTTTTAGAGGAAAAGCTCCTAAGGATCCACTATTTGGCATAGCTTCATTAGAAGAAGTGCTGCAAAGTTTTCCTGATGTATTTATTAATTTAGATATAAAAAAAACAGCTCCTGAAGTACCTAGTTATGAGGGATTGCTTGCAGAGCTTTTGCGAACCTATAGACGAGATGACAATGTGATTGTGGCATCTTTTCATGATGCAGCCCTAGAATCTTTTAGGTCTCAATCTCTTGGAGTTGGAACTTCGGCTGGAACTTTAGAAATAACTTCATTTTTTCATTTTGTCCACGGTGGCAAAAATTTAGAAAAAATAAATTATCAAGCCTTACAAGTTCCTATGAGTTTTCAAGGGTTGACTATTGTAGATGAAAAATTTGTAAATACAGCTCACGAATTAGGATTAGCTGTACATGTATGGACCATCGACGAAGAAACCCAAATGAGAAATCTCATCGAGTTAGGTGTAGATGGAATAATCTCAGATAGACCAAGCCTTCTAGTCAAAGTATTGGATTCTTTAGGGCTACGATGGAATAGGTAACTTTAGAAGAAGTAGCTATCTTCCACAGTTGGGTTTTTTCCCGTGATTGGCTTTTTTCTTTGAACGTAATTTTCTTTTGGCGGTTCTTTTAGACATGACAGTATCTACACTACCTCAGAAAGCTAACTTGAATCAATGGAACGTATAGGAATTATTGGTCTTGCTAATTCTGGCAAGTCATCTTTATTTAATGCTTTGACCGAAGGCTCTGCCTTGGTTGCGCCTCATCCGTTTTCTACTACCCAAACCAATGTAGGAATAGCTTCGGTTCCTGATAAGCGCTTAGATGCTCTTGCAGAGCTGTCCAAGAGCCGAAAAGTAGTGCGCACAGGAATTGAATTTGTAGATATTGCAGGTCTTACTGCTGGTTCTTCTACAGGAGAGGGTATGGGTAATCGCTTCTTGGCTGGAATTAGAGAAGTAGATGCTTTGTGCTTTGTACTTAGAGCTTTTGAAGATGCATCAGTAGTAGGCTCAACTGATCCAGTTGAAGATTTAGCTGTATTAGAGCTAGAACTTGTTTTGAGTGATTTAGCTAGTCTAGAAACCCAACTAAATAGGAGAAGAAAAGCTTCTAAGTCAGACAAATCCTTGACTAAGGAAGTAGATGCTTTTCAAGCAGGATTGGATGTACTACAAGAAGGCGTACCCATATACAGAAGCTCTTTAGACCAAGAGCAAAAATCACTCCTAAAATCTGCTTTTTTACTTACTAACCGCCCTGTTATGGCAGTAATAAACATAGGAGAAGATCAAATATCTCAAGGTGATGATCTAACTGGGTTGGTCTCTGAACAACTATCTGGTTCCAAACAAGACAAACATTTCCCTGTTTTGTCAGTATCGGTGCAGTTAGAAGCAGAAACTAGCCGTTTGGATGTTCAAGAAAGACAAGAAATTCTAGAAGGGCTAGGACTGGGTGAAGGAGCTTTGCCAAGGGTAATAAAAGCTGCTTATGCTTCTTTGGATAGATGGACTTTTCTTACAACAGGAGTCCAAGAATCTAGAGCTTGGACTTTTAAAGCTGGTTCAAAAGCACCTGAATGTGCAGGGGTAATCCATTCTGATCTTCAAAGAGGTTTCATTCGAGCAGAGGTGATACATTGGGATGAATTATTAGAGATAGGGTCTTGGTCTGCAGCTAGAGACGTTGGTAAAATACGCCTAGAAGGAAAAGATTACGAAGTAAAAGATGGAGATGTGCTAGAGATCCGTTTTAATGTGTGATTGTTATGTCATGGCTTCTAAGACAAGGTGAAGTTCTAGCCAGTATTGAAATTACTTCTAGTCTTTATGAAAGACTAATTGGGTTTAGGCCTGAGAGCCTTTTTGCTGCGACGATGTTGCGACCTGCTGTTCTGATTCAAAGTATTAGCTGTAGATCTTCTTTAGATATAGCTTTTTGTGATCATAATTTAGTGGTCGTTTCAATTATTTTTTTAAAAAAGAATAGGATTTGTTTGACAAAGCCAAAAACAGCTTTTGTGTTAGAGGCTCCAGGAGGCTCTTTTGAGCGTTGGAACTTGCAAAAAGGGGATTGTTTGGAGATAAAGGGTTGACTAAAAGTTCAAGTTTACAATCTCAAGGTATGTTGAGTATAGTTCCTACTCCTATTGGCAATTTAGAAGACCTTTCGTTTCGGGCTAAACAAGTTCTACAACAAGCTGACGTTATTGCATGTGAAGATACACGCCATACCCGAATTTTATTAAACTGGGCTGGTATTTTTAAAAAAAAGCTTCTGTCAGTTCATAAGTTTAATGAAACTAACCGAATTCCATATATTTTAGATTTGATCGAACAAGGATATAAAATTGCTTTAGTGACAGATGCAGGTATGCCTTCTATATCTGATCCTGGATCTAAATTAATTAATGAACTAATCGAACAAGGTATGCATATTGAGGTTCTTCCTGGTCCTTCCGCTGTAATTACAGCACTTGTCGCAAGTGGGATGGACTCTACTAGATTTTGTTTTGAAGGGTTTTTGCCTCGTAAGGGAGCTTTGAGAAAAGCAAGACTTAAATCTATATCTCTAGAACTAAGAACTACTGTTTTATTTGAATCTCCACATAGAATAAAAGATACTTTATGTGATTTAGAAGCTTTTTGTGGAGGAGTGAGGAAAGTTGCTGTGGTTAAAGAACTCACTAAGATATATGAAAATGTTTGGAGAGGTAGCTTAGAACAAGCTATTGAGAAATATTCCAACCTTGAGTCTCGAGGGGAACATGTTTTGGTCCTAGAGGCCAATATGGATAAAAGTGAAGGTCTTCCTTCGCATGATGATATTGCACAAGCGATACAACAAGGCTTAAAAGAAGGAAAATCTTTGAAAGATGTAGTTTCTTTGGTCGCTATCCAATTATCTATACCAAAAAGACAAGCATACGAAATAGGAATTGAACTCAAAAAAAGTTAAATTTATTTAATCTATTTTTATACTGCCTGGAGAGCAGATACTGTGGCTAATGTGGAACGTTTTTTTATAACTACCCCAATTTATTATGTAAATGATGTCCCTCATATAGGGCATGCTTATTCAACGCTTACAGCTGATGCTTTGGCTCGTTGGCATAGGCTTATGGGAGAAGATGTATTTTTTTTGACAGGCACAGATGAACATGGCCTAAAAGTGGCACGAGCTGCAGAGCAAAACGGATTAGATCCTCAACAACAAGCAGATCTTACAAGTCAAAGATTTATAGAGACATGGGAATTACTTGATATTTCTTATGATGATTTTATCCGTACTAGCGATTCCCGTCATCACCGTAGTGTCCAAAAATTTTTAGAAGTAATCAAAGACAATGGAGATATAGAGCTTGGCACTTACGAGGGCCCATACTGCGTGCCTTGTGAAGCTTATTATATGGAATCTGAATTGATACAAGGGAACTGCCCAATCCATAAAAGACCAGTTGAATCTTTGACCGAAGAGAACTATTTTTTCAAATTGAGTCGCTATCAACAACCCCTTTTAGATTGGTACGAAGCTCATCCTGATGCTATCCAGCCTGAATCTAAAAGAAATGAAGCTTTAGGTCTTATAAGACAAGGATTAGAAGATATTTCCATATCTAGGAGCTCTATCTCTTGGGGCGTTGCAGTCCCATGGGATCCTAAGCATGTTTTTTATGTTTGGTATGACGCTTTGATAAATTATGTAACCGCAATTGGATATGGTCAAGATTATGAACGCTTCAACCTCTGGTGGCCAGCTGTACATCATTTGATAGGTAAAGATATCTTACGCTTCCACTGTGTTTATTGGCCTGCAATGTGTATGGCAGCAGGTATAGAGCCTCCTCCAAGCATTCATGTTCATGGATATTTGATGGTAGGAGGAGAAAAGATGTCAAAAACTCGTCTTAACCAGATTGCTCCAGCTGATCTTGTAGAAGATTTTGGGGTAGAAGGTTTTAGGTATCATTTCTTGCGCGATCTCAGCTTTGGGCCCGATGGAGAC
>JAJYPT010000043.1 GCA_021795135.1 Actinomycetes bacterium | reverse complement strand
GCAAAAGCTATTCTAATTACGACTGGAATAGGTACATTTACCCCAAGATACCTTCCAGCAGCAAATACTTTTAAAGGAGAAGGAATTTCTTATTTTGTATCTGATCCAACCCAGTATAAGGGCAAAGACGTAGTTATAGTAGGAGGAGGAGATAGTGCTTTTGATTGGGCTTTATCGTTAGAAAAATTAGCTAATTCTGTAACACTAATACATAGACGAGATCGCTTCAGGGCTCATGCTAATACAGTGTCACAAGTATTGGCTTCTTCGGTACAAATATTACCTTTTAATGAGATACAGAATCTTTTAGGTGAACAAACAATCGAAGCTATCCAAGTAAAAGATGTAAAAACTGGGAAAGTATCTTGGATTGAGACGGAAGCAATTATTGCAGCTCTAGGATTTTTGGCAGAACTAGGTCCTATAGCTAATTGGGGTATTGATATACAAGATAATCGTATTGTAGTAAATTCATCCATGTCTTCTACCCGTAAGGGAATTTTTGCCGCAGGAGATATTTCTACCTATCCTGGTAAAGTTCGTCTTATAAGTGTAGGTTTTGGAGAAGCAGCTACAGCGGTGAATAATTTAGCTGTAACTATTGATCCTAGTATTTGCCTCGCACCTGGACACTCCTCGGATAAATAAGATCGGATAGATAGGACTAAATAACAACTCTTTTCATACTTTAGATCTCAATAACGATGCTCCTAAGCAAAAGCGATCTCCTCTATATCTCAAAGATTCCAAGTCAAAAGGAGTTCCATCTTTCAAATGAGTAATCCTGTGAATCAAGAGTAAGGAAGTTTTTTCCTCAACCTCTAAAAGTCGCGCTGTAGCATAATCTGCATCAACAGCTTCTATAGTAATATTTGCCCAACCTAAGCTAGATCCCAAATATTGCTCGACTAAAAAAAACACATCTTGAGAATATATATCTTTTTGGGTCAAAACTGGAGCAACTTCAACTCTTAGATAACTAGTTTCTAATGAAAGAGGAATAGAGTTGACAACTCGTAATCGTTCTATAAAAAGAACTTTAGTTCCTGTAGTTATTTGAAGTTTAGAAGCAACGAAATTAGATGCCTCTATCTCACCCCATGCAAGAACCTTATTATGCATAGATTTAGCATCTACATCTAAGGACTCTGCCAATCCTTCTAATTGTTGGAGGTTTTGATAAAGTTTTTTACCCAGTACAAAAGTTCCAGATCCTGGAATACGCTGCACTAGCCCTTCAGCTTTTAATAAGTTCAAAGCTTCTCTTACTGCATTTCGACTAACACCATATTGCTCGATTAATTGAATTTCTGAAGGAAGTAGATACTTAGATTCCCCTACTTCAAAAACTCCTTCAAGTATCTGAGCGCGTAAAGCATCTCTAACCCATCGAGCGGCATCAGCTTTTGACCCAAAAAAGGATGTAGATTTATGACTTCGTTTAGAACGGAACTCTTGAAATTTTTTCCTATCCGTAGAAGATTCAGAAGCCATATTGTCATAATAGACAATATGTATTTCATTTGTATTTCTTCTACATTACAAAAAGGTTTCGCTACTTCAATGTTTGATTAGTCCACCGCTGTTAAATTATCTACAAGTGATTCTCTTATCAATTTTTGAAAGGTTATTATATTTCCAGCGGTTATATAGTTTTTCAAAAATTTTATTCAATTCTAGCCTCAAATAGTCTATAGTAAAAAACGTGTTTAATAATCTATTTGTTTACTCCTACAAAAGGTCATCGTTTAAAGAAGCAGCTGGATTTTACATATTTTATCTTTTGCTTTTTCTATTAGTAGCAGCACTTCTTGGAGCTATTTTTGCTTTAACGGGATTGATAAAAGGAGGATTTCAAGGAGGAAGTATAGTAGTAGGATCTCTTTTTGGAGTAATTGCTACTTTGTATCTATCAATTCGTATAGCTGCTGATAAAAAAATACTAAACCAGCCTGCATCTATAATGTTGATAGTGCTCAGTGGATTAATATCGATCATAGGAGGAGCTGTATTTTCTTTACTGATAGTTTCCTATATGACTACTAAAGATTCTCCTAGTTCTAGTTCGGATCAAATACAATCCCAGTTCTAACTTATTGTTTTTTTCAGCTCAACAATTCGGCTCAACAAACTTAATTGTCCGATTCTTTTGCTTAACCCCTATATTTGCTTATGGCTTATTATAATAATTGCTTTGACTAGTTGAGCTTTATTATCCAAATCCTCAATCTTTCCCAACTAATCATAAATCCTCTGTTTATAAATAAGATTTATTATTAGTTTCTTTTAATTTGAATATTTTTAGCTAGATAAAAATGAATTATACTAATCTTTGAGGTATAGAAACTAACCACAGAACTCAAAAATATACCAAAAAAAAATCTAAAGGTAGATCTAAAAGATTAAGACGACTTCGTTTTACTAGCTTAGCTCTTATTGTGGTCTTATTAGTAGTAGCTGGATCTATTTATGCATATGCTCAATTTCGTTTTGGACAAATCAATAAAGTAACAGTTGGTGGTCTTTCTACAACCCAAGCAAACAAGCCAATTAATATTCTTTTAATTGGCTCTAATACAAGAAAAGGCCTCAAGCCTTCTCAAGCTAAGTACTTTGGTTCATCTTCTCAAGTAGGCGGTGCTAGGAGTGATGTAACTATGATTGCTCATTTTGACCCTGCCACCCATCAGGTTTCTCTTGTGTCTATTCCCAGAGATCTTTTTATGCCAATACCTAATTCTGTTTCAGCAAATAGAGTAGATGCTGCTCTAAATGTTTCTCCTAAACGCTTGGTAGCTACAATCCAACAAGATCTTGGTATTCCAATTCAACACGTTATGGAATTGAACTTCAACTCTTTTCAAGAAGTAGTTCAAGCTTTGGGCGGAGTGAAAATGTATTTCAAAATGCCAGTAAAAGATGCTTATTCTGGACTCAATATAACCTCGCCTGGTTGTAAAAATCTAAATGGGTTCCAAGCTCTTGAAGTAGTTAGATCTAGACATCTTTATTATAAACAATACGGATATTGGCACGCTGATCCCACTGGGGATTTGGGACGTATTCGAAGAGATCATGAATTTCTAAAAGTACTTGCCAAACAAGTGCAATCAAAAGTTTCTACAAATCCTATTGCCCTCAACTCAATAATCTCTAGTGTGGTCAAATATGTAAAAGTAGATTCTGGCTTTACATTCAACGATATGATTTCTTTAGCTACCCAATACCAAAACGTAAGTTTGTCAACAGTCAAAACTGTAACGCTCCCGGTTGCTCTTGAAAATGGACCAAATAACCAGGGCTATATCTATAAAGGGGTCAATTATGGAGATATCGTATTTCCAGCTGAGCCACAAGACACTAAAATTATTGACGCTTATTTAGGTCTTTCAGTACCAAATATTTCCCCACGCTCAATTACTACATCTGTGCTCAATGGAACAGGAGGATATCAACAAGCTTCTAGTATTGCTCATTCTTTGAAAAAATTGGGCTTCCATATTGCAACTATTGGAAATGCTACAGTAACTTCGGGTTACTATAGCCAAAGCGTCAATCCAACTGAGACTATCATTCGTTACGAACCAGGATATTTATCTAAAGCTGAAGTGGTCAAAAATGCTTTATCGGGTGCTGTAATTATGGGACAAATTAACCATACAATTACAGGATCTCCAATTGAGATAGTCGCTGGGACAGGGCTATCTGTAGCATCTGTTCCCTCTAGCTATAGTCAAAGCAGTAGTTCTAATTCATCTAAGGTTCCCCAAGCTAAACCTACTTTGCCAGCTACACCTTCAAATCAAAACCTAAGTCCATGGGATCCCAGAAGTTGCAAAAGCTAATTACTTTGGTCTGAGCTAGATAATAGCGACTATAGCCCGACCAAGGGAAAGTAAAAAATCCAAAATAAAGTACTGTTTAGCTAAAAATAAAGTCTTAGATTTAGCCTTTGGTCAAGGTAGTATTTAACTGTTTTGGTGTTCCAGGAACAAAGCCATAGCTTTTATATATATTTTGGGCAGTTGGAGATTTCATAAAATTATAGAAATCTTTAGCAGCTACTTGGTGAGGAGCATTTTTAAAAACTGAAATATTATACTTTGCAGTTACATTTTGACTAGGGGGAATAGGAACATAAGAAATAGGATTTCCTATGCGTTGTTGAAACAAAGCTTCAGTTATCCAAACAGGTGCCACATTTGACTTTTTCTCCATTATTCTAATAGGAGATTGTCTATGGTGAATATGGGTCAAAAATGTTTGTCCATTTTTTAATTTAGTTTTCATAACTGTATTAAGCAGTTTTTTCCCACCTGCTTTTACATATGCTTTTTTAATTTGTTTAGCCACTCCTTCCCAAGCAGGATTTGGCATAGAAATTTTTATACCTGGTCTCGCAAGAGACTTAAGACCTGTTATCTTTTTGGGGTTATTCTTATACACCTCCAAAGTTAAACTATTTTGTGCATAAACATAATATGGACCTACTTGGCCAGTCGCATATATCTTTTGCATTCTTCCCAGCCCAGCAGTAATAACATCGGGTTTTATTTTCAAGCGGAGATTACCAACTACTATGCTTCCTTTTTGTACTTGTTTAAATAAAATCCCAGGAGGCAAAGTCTCATAATATATATGTTTTACCTGGGGATAAGCTTTTCTAAAAGCAGTCATCAATTTGGGCAGAACCATAAATTGATTACCAGCTTCAAAAACAACTAGCCCATTTGGACCAGTTGCAGCAATAGGATTACCATGAAAATCTGGCATATTATCTACGCCTGGGACAGTAAAATGTTCCCCTCCTGCGGGAGAAGGATTCCAAGGAGGATACAAGTGCATGGTTGAAGAAGTTGACCTAGATGAAGATGTAGAAGAAGAAACAGCTTTAGCGCTACTAGAACCACAAGCACTTATAATTGTTCCAAATATTAAAACTAAAAGTAAATAAGTAGAACTTTTTTTAATATTGAGTTTCAATTGATATCCTTTTTGTATAAATCAGACATTTCAATTTGAAACTAATAGATTTAAAGATTCCTGTATAGAATAGATACGTTTATTTATTTAATATACATATCTATTTTCTAGGCAAATTTTGATAATTAATTAAACAATAATTAAATACTCCAAAAATCGATTTTTAAATCAAGCTCTTTTGTGTTTATCTATCTTTACAACTTGGATTATAGAAACTATTTTAAATTATTAAATAAGCTTTTTAGTGAAACTCATCTTCAAGTCCATATTTTTTTATAAATCCAGCTATCATTGAAAAGTGACTCACTCTAATCACACATCTGAAGGTACTTCAAAATCAGACTGGACATTTCTTACTAATCATGGTCACGTACTGGTATGTATAGCAAATGATCCTGGCATTCGCGGTAAAGATATCGCTACTAAAGTAGGCATCACCGAACGCGCAGCTCAAGCAATTGTGGCTGATCTTGTCCAAGATGGGTATTTAAAAAAAACTAGAGTTGGACGTCGAAACCATTATCAAATTATCTCCAATCAATTACTACGCCATCCAGTCGAACAGCCCCACAGCATTGGAGAGTTACTTAGAATTACAAATGGTCTTGTGCCAAATTCTCATCTTGATAATCAAGAGATCCAACAAAGTTAAAGAGACTTTTTCTAATAACTAAATCCACAATTTAGGTCTTAATCTTAGGTAATATAAAAATCTTTTGATTGAAATTAATATAAGTTGGTCTAAAAAAATCTATTGGATTAGTAGTTATTGCTTGTAGTCAATAGTTGGTTTTATAGACATTGTGTTGTTGATATTTTTATCTTTAGCTAGTGATTCTTCAGCCGAAACCTTAGCAAGTTCGCCAAGAGAATCATTCAAGTTTGGATTTGTCAAAGCCAATATTCTCCCAGCTAGTAGACCAGCGTTGCGAGCTGATCCAATAGCAACTGTAGCAACAGGAACCCCAGAGGGCATTTGTACAATAGAAAGCAAAGAATCTAGACCATCTAGATAACGCAAAGGAACAGGAACTCCAATTACAGGAAGTGTTGTCACAGCAGCAAGCATCCCTGGGAGATGAGCAGCACCACCTGCACCAGCTATTATTACCTTTAGTCCCCTATTTTTTGCATTCGTACCATAAGCAATCATTTCATTTGGGGTACGATGAGCAGAAATTATACGCACTTCATGGGATATATCTAATTCAAAAAGAATATCAGAAGCCGCCTTCATAACATTTAGATCTGAATCACTACCCATTACAATCCCGACATCTATATTAGATATCTTGTCATTTTCCAAGTTGGTTTTATCTGGGACCATGGGGTTGTTCCTTTTCTTAGAGAGTAGGTAAAAAAAATAATAGCTGAGGACTAAACTACAAGATCAAAAGACATAAAGCCTAATCTAGTATCGATCTAGTATTTTCTGTTATCTCAGCTACATTGTTTATAATTTGAACATCCTAGCAGTGGCTCGTGCGGTTTCTAGTGCTTGTTCAACACTGGGTCCAAGAGCAGTAACATGTCCTAATTTTCGTCCGGGGCGTGATTTTTTTGCATAAAGGTGAATATGTGCATCTGCAACACTAAGGGCAGCGGGAAGGCGATCTACAAGGTTGACTTCAAATGGACCACCAATAATATTTACGGTAGCAGCAGGACTAATAAGTTCAGTTGAACCCAATGGCCAATCAAGTATCGCTCGTAGATGTTGATGAAATTGAGAAGTGACACAAGCTTCGATAGTACCATGTCCAGAGTTATGAGGACGAAGAGCTAATTCATTGAGCAACAAACGTCCATCAGTTGTCCAAAAAAATTCGATAGCACATATACCAGTTGCTCCAATACCTATAACTATTTCTTTAGCAAGACGAATAGCTTCAGAGGTAACTTCATCTGGAAGCTCAGCTGGCATAGTTACCTCTTGACACATACCTCCTTCTTGGCGAGTACCAATTGGAGGATAACTAACCAAATCTCCTGAAGGTCTACGAGCAATTATGATGGCAAATTCAGCTGCAAGTTCTAAATGCTCTTCAAGTACCCAGGCTGGCTCTGAAGAATTTGTCGTGTCGAAAACAAACCTGTTAGCATCACCTGAGTTGTTCAAAACATGGACCCCTCGCCCATCGTATCCACCACCACGAGCCTTGAGAATTACCGGCCATCCATGATTAGTTGCAAACCTAGTAATATCTTCAACACTAAAAACAGGAATAAATTCAGGTACAGACACATTTATATGCTCGAAATTTTTAAGTTGGCGACGAGCATGTAACTTATCTTGAGCAAAAGCTAATGCTTTTGGACTAGGTCGAAGTTGAAAACCAGCCTCTTCCAGACTTTGCAGATGAGACGGAGGAACTAATTCATGATCAAAGGTAACAACTTGGCCAAATTTAGATACCATAACAAGATCTAGATAGTGCTCATAATTGCCAATACTGTAGCTAGCTCCACCAACAACAGCAGGATCACTAACACTACTAGCAAGTACATGTAAATCAACACCATAGTCAATTGCTGCTTGATAAGTCATCCGAGCAAGTTGACCAGCACCTACCATAGCCACCCGTGCAGATGGTTCAACATTATCTTTTGTCATACATCTTGAATCTTTCCTAAATCGCTACAGGTCTTGGATATGTTACCTAACAGGTAAGTACCTATTATATATTGCCAATAGATTGACCCCTTCAAAAAAGTCTTTCCAGTTCTAACACAAACCTCTCTATATCCAAAAACAGTTTTAGCAATTGAACTCTAATTGATCTTGAGACGAACTGTATAAGAAAAAGCACCACAAGTATAAAAAGTAAAAGTTCGATTGCCTATAATAGGCCAAGTTTGATAAAACTTTCCTAGCTAGAACAATTAAGCTTTAGTCCCAACTGCCAATATTAGATATCCAAGATTTTATTTCTTACGGATAATTGTTACCAATGAAACTATCAATCCTATTAAATTAGTTGACTCAATTATAATTCTAAAGGTAATAATTTATTTCAATATCAATACTAAAACTAATTATTATTAACGTCTAATTGACATTTCTAAATAATAGAAAATCATAGGACTTGATAATTATCTATAATATTGGTTTTTATTAATTGATTTAAAAAATATTTTCTGTATTATTTTTATTTTTTTCACAAAGTTTTCTAAAATTACCAAAGAAATCAAATACTAGCCTAATCGAAGATGTAACTAAACTATTCAATAATTACCATAGCCATAATAACCTATGATCAATAAGGATTCTCATATGGACAAGTGTGACACTTGTGATTTCAATTACACAGATTATGAATTCGACGATATTTCTAAAAATATCAATTCCCTTGTAAGCCAATATGCAAAGCGTCTCCAAGCTGGAATAGATGATCCAGATATAGAAATAGCTCTATGGAGTAGACCTAGTCCTCAAATATGGTCAGGACTAGAATACTGCTGTCATATTCGGGATGTATTTTTAATCCAAAGAGAACGTTTATTTACCACCCTTGTTGAATCTACCCCTTCCTTTAGCCCTTTATATGCAGATCAAAGAGCTGAGCTAGGTCGCTATGGAGCCGAAAATATTGAACAAGTTGGCCTAGAGATAAAAGTAAGCGCTAATCTTTTTTCCAAAATACTTCTAGAGATAAATGACGAACAAAAATCTCGCACTTTTATATACGACTACCCGACTACTTGTGAACGAAATATCACTTGGCTAGCACGCCACACTCTTCATGAGGCTTATCACCATTTACGTGATCTAGATCTAGTAACTGAATTATCCCTAAAGGCCTAAAAGGAAATAGATTTAGCATTTAATTTAATCAACTATCTAATTTAGATCTCAAAAGAATAAAAGCCAAATTGATTAAATCAAAATAATAAATGATTATCAAAAAATATAGGAGATAATAAAAATGGAATTAGAAAAACAAACTGTTAAATTCACTTCAGATAAAAAGGAGTTATCAGGATACCTAGTAAAGCCAGCTGCAGCAAAACAACATCTTCTTCCTGTGATAATAGTCATACAAGAAATATGGGGAGTTGATTATCACATAAAAGACATAACAGAACGTTTTTCTAGCTGCGGCTATATTGGATTTGCTCCTGATCTTTATTCAGAAAATGGAACAAGAAAGCCAGAATTATCAGAAGACAAAGTAGAACAAGTAAAAGCATTTTTGAGCACTTTACCTCCCCAAGCATGGGCAAATCCTAAAGCTATTGATGAAGCTGTAGACAAACAACCACAATCCCAGCGTTTAGAATTACGACAGAGTTTAGATGTCTTATTCAATAAAAGAGATATGGAAACTTTCCTAAAAGATTTAGTTGCATCTGTAGAGTTTGTAAAAAGCTCCTCTTTTGGAAATAGGTCAAAGATTGGATCAGTAGGTTTTTGTATGGGTGGAGCACTTTCAGCCCTTCTAGCCACCAAAACCTCATTAGATGCTGCAGCTATTTTTTACGGATCTAGTCCAAAAGCTTCTGATTTAGAAAACTTATCTTGTCCTTTGATTGGCTTTTATGGTGGTCAAGATCATGGCATTACAGATACAGTTGCACAATTAGAATCTGAAGCTAAAAAGTTAGGAAAAGATTTTACCTCTTATATCTATCCTGATGCTCCACATGCTTTTTTCAACGATACCAGACCTAGTTATCGAATAGATGATGCTAGGGATGCTTGGGCTAAAGTTATTGGATTCTTTGCAGAAAAATTATCCAATTCTTAAATCCTATAAAAAATTAGATAATTACAATCCTTAAAAAATACCAATGGAGTCTTTTATAAAAGACTCCATTGGTATCATATGCTTGGTATTTCTTTAGGCTAAATGACGTAATTTTTCTAATGAATTTTCAAAATTTAATAACTCTTCTTCAGATAGAGGATTTATTAAATGATTTTGTAAATTTTCTAAATGAACAGGAATGGCTTCTTGTAATTTTTGCCAACCCTGAACAGTAATGACAACATATTGAACACGTCTATCTTGAGGACAAGGTCTTCTAGTTACATAACCTACTTTTTCTATCCTATCTACCAAACGTGTTATTCCACCACTAGTAAGAACAACTTGTTCCCCAAGTTCGCCAATAGCTAGGTAGTGATTAGGAGATCGTGCAAGTCTTATCAAAACTTCAAACCATACTATAGAAATAGAGCAATTTTCTTCTAATGATTTATTCAGTAGGTTCACTAAACGAGCTTGAGCTTCTACAAATTTACCGAAAATAGTTATACGACTATCTTGTAGCTGATTATCTGTTAGATTTATGAAAGATTCAGAGTCAGTCATTTCTTCTTGTTCTTGTAAGGATACCTCTAGCATAGGGGCAAACTGTCTTATAGCTTATATAACTACTCGTTATTTGTATCTCCTTATCATATAACCATCGCTAAGCATTTAATGATCTTTTCAAGATCAAAGCTCGCTATCTGCCAAAGATGAAAAAGAAATAAAAGATTTTAAATTACCAATTATAAATCTAAGGCACTTTATTGCAAAAATATTTTTCTTATTAAACTAGAGTCAATAAAACTGATACAAAAAATATCAGATAATGATCTTTCTTACCTCAGATGCGGCAATCAAGCCAAAAACTTGTAATACCTCTAGTTGTGATATATCTACAAATAATTAAATAACTTTCATTTCTCAAGAAACTACATAATTTTATTTATTATCATAAT
>JAJYPT010000042.1 GCA_021795135.1 Actinomycetes bacterium | reverse complement strand
CCAAGGGTACAAAAGGATAAAAACTACCTCTTTTGTATAAATATACAAGATAAGCAGTTTTTTTGTTGTATTCAAAGCTAAATACCGAACACAAAAGCTGAGGTCCAAATCCTTGACCTTCTAGGGTTGAATTTACTAAATGAGTCCTAGTTACTAAATCTTCTATGGAAGAATTAGTAATAATTACCCAATGGAATCCGTATTTGTCATCTAATTCTGAGAGTTTTGTATTGTTTTCTTTAGCATCTAGATTCAAAAGAGAATCTAGATCCTGTTGCATGAGATTGAAAGCTTGTCCATTAGTTGGTTTAAAGCACACCGCAGCTTGATCTTTTGGTTTCATTCCCATTCGTGCTTCTAGTTCTATAGCAGCTGGAGGAAGAGAAAAAAGAGAATCTAAATTTGGTTGAACAGGTTTTGTTCTACCTAACAATGTATCGAATAGTTTCATCGGTTTTGACCTAATTCTGTTTCTATTTTAGCTAATTGTTCGAGACGTTTTTCCAAAGAAGGATGAGTAGAGAACAAAGAAGAAATGCTAGTTCCTCCACCTAGAGCCGGAGTAAAAAAGAAAGCATTCATGGGTTCAGCTCTACGTAGGTCCTGAGTAGGAATTTTACCCATATCGCCAGTTACTTTAATAAGTGCTGAAGCCAACGAAGAGGGTTTCCCAGTCAAAATTGCCCCAGAACGATCAGCTGAAAGTTCTCTATATCTAGACAAAGTACGAACTAGGATAAAGCTCAAAACATAAACAATGGCAGAAACAACAATAATTGCAAGTTCAAACTGGATGGGATTATCTTGAGAATTTCCTCCTCTTCCGCCTCTTCCACCTCGGCCACCACCTCCAACTCCAAATCCGCCAAAGATGCCAGCATAATATGCAAAGCGAGTGATTAGACCTGCTAAGACACCTAAAAAACTTGCTATAGTCATTACCGCTACATCGCGATGAGCTACATGAGAAAGTTCATGTGATAGAACTCCTTCTAGTTCTGATTCATTGAGTCTCCTCAAAAGACCCGTAGTAGCACAAAGAACTGAAGAATCTTGGTTTCTTCCTGTGGCAAAAGCATTTGGCAAGTCTGTGTTGGCAACTGCTATACGAGGCTTTTTCATATCTGCCAAAGCACAAAGTCGGTCAACTATTGCATGAAGTTCAGGATATTGTTCAGGAGATACTTCTTTTGCATTCATTGAAAATAGTGCTAAACGATCAGAAAAAAAGTATTGAGCAAAAAGCAATGCACCTGCTATTAGGATTAGCAGAATAAGAGGAATTTTTAGAGCTATCAATATAGCTATAAAAACTACATATAAAAGACCTATCAAAAAGATAGTTATTCCCATTCTTGTTGCTAGGCCAGAATCTTTAGGGAAGCGAGTAGTTGCCATTTTAGGATTTAATGTCCGATTCTTTGATCAGTTCTTGTATTTCTTTTGCAGAAGAATCTTGCGAAGGAAGAACTAAGTCAGAAGGACCTAAATAATCTTGAGCAACAGCTCTACCTTGAGAACGTACTATGTCTAACATTTGTTTCAATAAAGGTTTATATTCTTCTTCGTTGTGGTTTTGTATAGCTTGAAGGAGTTTTTCATCGATTTTTTCTAAAGAATTTTGTTGATCCTTAGAAATTTCGAATTGACCTTCTCCCATTATTCTAATTATCATTACTATTTTCTTTCGAAGATAATTTTGGATTTTCTATTTCTTTAGTGGGGTTAGTATTACTGTTTGAAATCTCATTTTTTGGCCCTTGTATTTCTGCTTTGAGACGGTCAAGTTCGTTTTGAACTTGAGAAGAGGTAAGTCCTTGGTTTAGTTGTGCTTGTATATCATCAGTTGATCCAGTTGAGTCTTCTAAGGCTCCAGAAGTCATTAGTTCGTCTATGGCTGATGCTCTAGCTTGCATTTGATTGACTTTATCTTCTGCCCTTTGCATTGCAAGACCTGCATCTCCCATCTCTTCTGAAATACCAGAGATGGCTTCTCCGATTTGAGTTTGGGCTTGAGCAGCGGTATATGTAGCTTTGATTGTTTCTTTTCTGGTTCTAAAAGCATCGACTTTTGCTTGGGCTCTTTGTGAAGCATCCATGATTTTATTTTCTTGAGCAACTAGTTGTTCATGTTGGCTTTGAAGATCTTGGAGTTGGTCAGCAATAGCACTTCTTCTAGATAAGGCTTCTTTTGCAAGATCTTCTCTATTTTGCTCTAAGGCTTGCCTGGCTTGGTTTTCTAGTTTTGATGCAGATTGTTTAAGCTGTTCTGCTTGGATTTCTAGTCTTTTGCGAGATGTTGCAACATCAGCTAATCCTCGACGTAGCTGCTGGAGGGCTTCAAGTTGTTTTTGATAGTTGAAATCTAGGGTTTCTCGAGGGTCTTCAGCTTTATCTAAAGCCTTGTTTGCCTTTGCTTGTAATATACCTGAAAGCCTTCGCATAACACCCATTTGAACTGTCTCCTTGTAGGCTAGACTGTATTGTTGGTATTTACAGTCTGTAAATATCTTTCAACTTTTAATTTAAGTATAAACTTATAAATACTTATAGTTGACAACATTATTTGTGTTCCTAATTGATTTAAATCAATTCTCTCAAGTTATAATTTTAGAGCCTTATTTAGCTAAAGAAATGGCAATCACCTAATAAAAAACATAAACATCAATAGTTTTTGAACAATTATGTGAGTTTTTATCTATTTTGAAAACTAAGCTTTTATAAAGTGCTAGATTAATAATTGATGAGCGAACTAATACAATGGTTGGGAACCAAGGAAGCAGCGTCTCGCCTTGGGGTTACCCTGAGAACACTTTATAGATTTATTGATGAAGGTCAACTTGTGGGTTATAAATTTGGTCGTGTAATTAGAGTTAAAGAAAACGACATAAATGCCTTCATAGAATCTTCTAAAATTGAACCGGGGACTTTGGAGCATCTTTATCCGGAGCCTCGTAAAGCCCTTTCTTTGAACCAAGATGAGGTTGAAGAAGTAGAGTTAGTAGATGAATAGTTCATCTACTAACTAATTTCTTAGTTTGAATATTTCTAGATAAATAACAATTAAATAAATCGACTTAAAGTTGTTTTATTTGTATTGTTAGAACTAGGACTATTTCAACAAAGTAGGGATAAATAAAGAGTAATGAAAGAATGTCTTTTTTGCCGCATTATAGATAAAGATGTTCCTTCTGTAGAAGTATTTTCTAACGAAACTGTTTATGCTTTTGAAGACATAGAGCCTGTTGCTCCTATTCATGTATTGATTGTTCCTAGAATACATATCGAAAATGCATCTCAATTAGCCAGAGAGCATAATGAAATATTATTTGAATTATTCAATGCTGCTCAAAAAATTGCTGATATTAGAGGAATATCTTCTAGTGGATATCGTTTAATATTTAATGTAGGCAAAGACGCCCTAAATTCGGTTCCTCATTTGCATATGCATATTATAGGGGGGCGTCAATTAGAGTGGCCTCCAGGTTAAAAGTAGGAAATACAAATTGAAGGTTGTTTTAGGTAAGTTTTGACACCTACCCAAATAAAAGTTCTCGTACCTAGTAACCACCTCATGGTGTCATTGCTTGGTCAACATGATGAATTATTACGTCTAGTTGAGTCTTCTTTTCCCAATTCAATAATTTTAGTAAGAGGAAACGAAATAACTATTCAAGGAGAAGACACCCAAAGGGTGGGACACTTATTTGAAGAGCTTGTTTCGTTACTTCAAAAAGGGCATTTAATTGATTCTAGTAATCTTTCTCGAACCATAGATATGGTCAAAGCCAATGAGCATCCTGGTGAAGTTTTAACTTCAGAATTATTGAAATCTTCTAGAGGTAGTATTAGACCAAAAACAGCGGGTCAAAAACGATATGCAGATGCTATAGGCTCTAATATAATTACTTTTGGTATAGGTCCTGCTGGAACAGGTAAGTCATTCCTTGGGGTAGCTTTAGCAGTCCAAGCCCTTCAATCAAAAGCTGTAAATCGTATTATTCTGACTAGACCAGCTGTTGAAGCAGGTGAAAGATTGGGATTTTTACCTGGAGATCTGATGGCTAAAGTAGATCCTTATCTAAGACCTCTATATGATGCTTTGTTTACAATGTTAGAACCAGAAGCAGTGCAGAGGCTTTTAGACAGAGGAACCATAGAGGTTGCTCCTTTGGCCTTTATGAGGGGTAGAACCCTAAATGATAGCTTTATTATTTTAGACGAAGCCCAAAATACTACTCCTGAACAAATGAAAATGTTCCTTACTAGAATAGGGTTTGGTTCAAAAGCAGTCATTACAGGAGATGTCACTCAAATAGATATTGATGGAAGAAAGTCTGGATTGTTGGGTCTAGAATCTATTTTGAGTTCGGTTGAAGGTGTTGCTTTTGTCCATTTATCAGGACGAGATGTAGTTAGGCATAAGATAGTAGCTGATATAGTTTCCGCCTATGAATCTGTTAATTCAAAAACAAATTCTGCTAATTTCAATTTATGACATTACCCGAAGTTTTTGTTGCAAACGAACAACAAGATAAACCAATTGATACCGATCGTTGGATGCATCTAGCCCAACAAGTTTTAAAAGCTGAAGGTATACACGACAAAGCTGAGCTATGTCTTTTGTTTGTAGATAAGCTAACTATAGCTGAATTGAATAAAAGGTTTTTGGGTAAAGACTATCCTACTGATGTATTAGCTTTCCCTTTAGATGAAGAAGCTGTTGACGTGGGAAGATTTCCAGATTCGGGGGGGTCGGGGCCAGGATGGAGTCAATCAGAAGAAGAAGTACCTCGACTAGTTGGTGATGTGGTTATATCCCCATTGGTAGCTTTTGAAAATGCAAAGAATTACAATAAAGAATTTGAAGATGAGATTGCATTATTGGTGGTTCATGGAATTTTGCACCTACTGGGGATGGATCACATGGAAGATCAAGAAGCAGAAGTTATGGAAAAACGAGAACAAGAGCTACTTAGTCAATTTTATCGACAATGAATAAAGATATAAACTCGGGGTCTGAATTATTTCAATGTTTATAGCGCTTGTGACTCCAAATAAGACTGATCTAATTTTAACTTTGATCATTATAATTTTAGTCTTTGTCTCTGGCATTCTTGCCTTGGCAGAAACGAGTTTAGTTCGAATGAGTAAAGCCAAAGCATTGGCTTTACAAGATCAAGGTCGCAGAGGTGCCAATACATTAATTAAATTAGTCAGCAATCCAGAAGATTTTTTAAACCCCGTTCTTTTGTTGGTGCTTTTATCTCAGCTTATAGCAGCAACTTTGGTTGGTGTTGTTGCAGATAATCTATTTGGTCCTTTAGGGGTAGTATTTGCAACTATTTTTGAAATAATTGTAATTTTTGTTTTAGCAGAAGCTGTGCCTAAAAACTGGGCAGTTAGGAATTCAGAAAAAGCAGCTTTATTCTCAGCTCCTTTGGTTGCAGCTTTAATTAGGTTTCCTCCGATTTATCTTGTGTCTAACCTGCTTATAGGGCTTTCCAATCTAGTAATTAGAGGCAAAGGAAGAGCTTTAACTTTTGTTTCAGAACAAGAACTTTTGGCTTTGGCTGATGTAGCTGTAGAAGAAGAAGTTATAGAAGGTGAAGAAAGAACTCTAATAAGGTCCATTATAGAATTTGGAGATACCGTTGTTAGAGAAGTAATGCTTCCCCGACCAGACATGGTTGCAGTGGCTGCAACCCAATCAGTGGAAGAGGTTATGGAAATAGCTATTTCAGCTGGTTTTAGTCGTATTCCTGTTTTTGGGGAAGGAATAGATGATGTTATTGGAATTGTATATACAAAAGATTTAATCAAAACAGCCTTAGAGTCCAATTCTCAAACCGAAGTTGGCAAATTTGTTAGAAGTGCTCACTTTGTACCGGAGACTAAAAGAGTTTCTGAATTAATGAGAGAGATGCAACAATCCAAATTTCACATGGCAGTAGTTGTAGATGAATATGGTGGTACTGCTGGTCTTGTCACCTTGGAAGATCTCATTGAAGAACTAATAGGTGAAATAATTGACGAATTTGATACAGAAGAGCCTGGAGTAGAAACTTTAGAAAATGGCGAAATTAGAGTCAATGGTCGAATGGCTATAGATGAAGTAAATGAAATAGTCCACACTAAGCTTCCTAGTGGAGATTGGGATAGTATTGGGGGATTGGTATTCAATCTATTGGGACATGTTCCTTCTCAAGGTGAATCCGTAGAAGTAGATGGCTTTAGCTTGACAGCTGAAAAAATCCAAGGAAGACGTATAGGTAGAGTTAGAATTACTAGAATAAACAACGATCAAAAAGAATTAGAGCTCGAGTCTTGACTAGTCATGACTTTTCAGATTATAAGTCTGGCATAGCCACATTAATAGGTAGGCCTAATGTGGGTAAGTCAACTTTGCTCAATGCTATATTAGGAACCAAAGTTTCAATAGTTTCAGATAAGGTTCAAACTACTAGAAGACGTATTCGAGGAATTTTAAATCGTCCTAATCTTCAAATTATATTTACCGATACCCCAGGAATCCACAAACCCCAAAGTCTATTGGGAGAGCAGATGAATGAAACTGCTATGGAGTCCAACCAAGATAGTGACGTATCTATTTTTGTCTTAGATGCAACTTCTCCAATTGGCAAAGGGGACCGTTTTATAGCAAAAGATCTCCCTTCAGGGACATTGATAGTACTTAACAAAATTGATCGTGCATCTCCCAATCAAATTTTAAAGCAGCTATCAATTGCATCTGAATTTGGTGCAGAACAATATTTTCCTGTTTCAGCGATAACAGGACAAGGGATAGATGTTTTATTGGAGGCTGTTATTGCTAAGCTTCCTGATTCTGTTCCTTATTTTCCTTTAGATGCAATGAGTGATGTTCCTGAAAGTTGGTGGGTTTCTGAACTTGTAAGAGAACAATTATTAGAGCGAACAAAAGATGAATTGCCTCATTCGATTGAATGTCGAATAACTGAGTGGGAACTTCCTTACATACGCTGTGAAATCATTGTAGAAAGAGATTCACAAAAGCCCATAGTCATAGGTAAACGAGGTCAGGTTTTAAAAGAAGTAGGCATGGCAGTTCGTTCTCAACTTAATCCGGGAATTTATTTAGAACTAGCAGTAAAAGTAGATAAGAATTGGCAAGATAAACCTGAGTCCTTGCGTCGTTTAGGTTATTGAATATCTTTAAATTTATTATTTTGAATCTCAAGTTTTGAATCTCAAGATGTCAATTCTAGATTTATTTCCAAACTCCTAGATATCCTATAGTCATAATAGTTTATTACTCCTATGATTAAAATCGTTGCTCCATTTCATAGACTCATAGCTTAGTAAGATTATGGATAAATTAGGCTCTAGTATCTCACAATATACTAGAGCCTAATTTTCATCTGCGTAAGAGTTCTTAGTAGTTCTATTTTGAAGAACTATTTGAGGACTATTTCATCATTTTCAATATCTACTTTTACCAAGTCTCCTTCATGGTATTTACCTTCAAGAAGAGCAAAAGCAAGTTTGTCTCCAATTTGTTTTTGTATAACTCGCTTTAGTGGTCGGGCCCCATAAGTGGGGTCGTAACCATTGCGGGCTAGCCATGCTATGGCCAAAGGAGTTACTTCTAGGTCGATCCTTCTTTGTGTAAGGCGTTGTTTGAGATGTTGAAGCTGTATATCTACAATTTGTTCTAATTGAGCTTCTCCTAGAGGTTCAAAGCGAATTATCTCATCAATTCTGTTTATAAATTCTGGCTTGAAAAAGGTGTTAGGATCCCCAGCTAGATTAGAAGTCATAATTATTACCACATTGGTAAAGTTGACAGTTCTTCCTTGTCCATCTGTCAAACGACCATCATCTAAGACTTGAAGCAATATGTTAAATACCTCAGGATGGGCTTTTTCTACTTCGTCCAAAAGTACGACTGAATAAGGCCTTCTTCTAACAGATTCTGTTAGTTGTCCGCCTTCTTCATATCCAACATATCCTGGAGGAGATCCAACAAGACGAGCTACTGAGTGCTTTTCTTGATATTCACCCATGTCTATGCGAACCATTGCTCGTTCGTCATCAAACAAAAATTCAGCTAGTCCTCTTGCTAACTCTGTTTTACCAACTCCTGTTGGTCCTAAGAACAAGAAAGACCCTATAGGTCGATTAGGGTCAGAAAGACCTGCTCTGTTTCGACGTATTGCATTAGATACAGCACTAACAGCTTGTTCTTGTCCAATAATACGTTTATGAAGGACTTCTTCCATTCGGATTAGTTTTGTTACTTCACCTTCTAAAAGCTTTGATATTGGAATACCGGTCCAGCTTCCTACTACTTCTGCAACATCTTCTTCGTCAACTTCTTCCTTGAGCATTTTTATATCTGACTGAAGTACTTCCAAAGCTTCAGCGGCATTTTTAATAAGTTTTTCTAGCTCTGGTATCTGTCCATAACGGATTTCTGAAGCTTTAGTTAAATCTCCTTCTCTTTCAAAACGTTCTGCTTGGGTCTTGAGATCTTCAAGTCTTTCCTTTAAGCTTCTAATTTCAGCTATGGCTTTTTTCTCTAGTTCCCAATGAGATTTTTTTGCAGCAGAATCTTGACGTAGTTCAGATAATTCGGCATCTAAGCGTTCTAGACGCTCAATACTAGAAGGGTCATCTTCTTTGGAAAGAGCAACGCGTTCTATTTCCAGCTGTCTAATTTTTCTCTCTATGACATCTATTTCTGTTGGCATTGAATCAATTTCAATGCGCAGTCTAGAAGCAGATTCATCTATAAGATCGATTGCTTTATCTGGCAAGAATCTACCTGTAAGGTAACGATCTGATAAAACAGCCGCTGCTACTAGGGCAGCATCTTGGATTTGAATTCCATGATGAACTTCATATCTTTCTTTTAGCCCTCTAAGTATCGCAATGGTGTCTTCAACACTTGGAGGATTGACCATAACAGGTTGAAATCTACGTTCTAGTGCTGCATCTTTTTCAATGTATTTACGATATTCATCTAGAGTCGTTGCACCTATCAACCGTAGTTCTCCACGAGCTAGCATAGGTTTTAGCATATTGCTAGCATCCATAGAACCCTCTGCAGCTCCAGCTCCTACGACTGTATGCATCTCGTCAATGAAGGTAATAATTTCTCCTTCACTATCAGCGATCTCTTTTAAAACTGCCTTTAGCCGTTCTTCAAATTCACCACGGTATTTGGCTCCAGCTACCATTGAAGATAAATCCAAGGCAATAACAGTTTTATCTCGTAGTCCTTCTGGAACATCCCGCTCTACGATACGTCTTGCTAGACCCTCGACAATAGCTGTTTTACCTACTCCTGGTTCTCCTATCAGGATAGGGTTATTTTTAGTACGTCTTGAAAGAACCTGAATGACTCGACGTATTTCTTCATCCCTACCTATAACTGGGTCTAATTTTCCAGCTTTGGCTTGTTCGGTTAAATCTTTTCCATATTTTTTTAAAGCTTGATATTGACCTTCGGGATCTTGGGTGGTAACTCGATGTGTTCCTCTGATGTCTTTTAGGGCTTTTAGCAGATCTTGTTTTTTTGCTCCAATTTGATTTGGCATATTAAGTAAGAGGTGTTCTATTGACAAATATTCATCATTGAGTTCTCTTCTTGTGGAATCTGCTTCTTCGAAAATTTGGCGTAAAGACCTACTGATTTGAGTCTCACTTCCTTGAGCATGGGGAAGTTTGTTTAAATAAAAAGATAATTGAGACAACAAAGCCGTAGTATCTATTCCTAGTTTTGCTAGTAAAGATTTAGCTATACCATCTTCTTGTTCTAGAGCTGCTTTTAGGAAATGTTCAGGTGTAACTTCTGGATTTTGATTTTGTGCAGCTTGAGAACTAGCGTTTTGAAAAGCTTCTTGAGTTTTTATTGTCCATTTATTTGGATTGAAAGCAGCCATTTTTCCTCCAAGTTCCTAAGAACTTAATTTATTTCTAAAACTATCTATACCTATAATAGCAAAAAGTTGAGTCTTAGGCTATCAAGTTTTTTGAGTATTAGAAATAAAAGGAAAAACAAAAAGCTTTATAAAACTCAAAAGCCTCAGAAAATTTTCTGAGGCTTTTGAGTTTTATCCTTAGAAGGGGGGAATCTTAGGATAACAGTTGAAAATTGTGACAATAATACTATTTCGACCAGAAAAAGAAAATCTTTAAAAGTTTTTAAGAAGTAAGTTGAGATAGAAAAAAGTCTTGTTGTTCTGAAATAAGTTTTCCAACTTCTTCCATTTCTTTTATTCCTAAAATAGATTTATAATTTTGAGTAGAAACTTCTTTTAGTTTAGATAAAGGTTTTAAAATAAAATCGCAGACTTGAACCATATAATATAAGTTTGAATAATCATCAGAATAATTTACTAATAACACGTCTGAAGAATCAGGGTAGTTTTTTACTAACTGGCCAATTTGATTGCTCCAATAGTCCAATTCTTCTTCAGGTTCGATCCAAACTACTAAAGTTGCCTCTGTCTTTGTTCGAAAACTTTTTAGATAAGAACTAAGAACCTGTTTCCACGCTAATTCTGATTCTAAAGGACGGTATAAAAAGACTTTATTTAAAGAAAGTTTATTATTTTTTTCTTGAGTGGCTTCATTGAGTTTTTGGGTCACAAGAGATAAATGTTGTTGTAGTAGTTGATTACTTTGGATCAAAGAATTTATTTGTTGATCTTTTACTATTAAGGGTTCAACAAATCTATATGGAATAAAGTTATCAAATACATTTGCAGGAGCTGAGATTTTCTTTAGTAATTCAGGTTCGTCTAGAT
>JAJYPT010000041.1 GCA_021795135.1 Actinomycetes bacterium | reverse complement strand
AAGCTCTATGATTTCTAAATTAGGTCCAATTCCTCTTATGGAATCAATTGGACGTAGTTTTGAAGAATAATCAGTCTTATCACTTTTGGACACTACCCAGCCATTGACTTTGCGTGGACCTAAAGGAACCCTAACTAAAGTTCCTACAGATATATCTCCAGACATATCTGTAGGAACTAAGTAGTCAAAAACTTTATCTGGGCCGCTACGTTCAGGTAGCACTTGGACGATAGTAGCCAATTAAATTACCTTTAAATTAAATTTTAAATGTTGTCGATATCTCTATGTCGATATCTCTATATTGACAAAACAGATTTAAATTCTTCCAACTTGGACAAAGCCTCCCATGTGAAATCTTTTTCTTTCCTTCCAAAATGACCATAGGCAGCCGTACGACGATAGATGGGTCTACGTAAATTTAAATCTCTAACTATTGCAGCAGGACGTAGATCAAATACTTGTCTTATGGCTTTTTCTATTAGGCTTGGATCAATTTGTTCTGTCCCAAAAGTTTCTACCATAATTGAAATAGGATGGGCAACCCCAATTGCATAAGATACTTGTATTTCACATCTTTTAGCAGCTCCTGAAGCAACTACATGCTTGGCTACCCAACGAGCAGCATAAGCAGCTGAACGATCTACTTTGGAAGGATCTTTTCCAGAAAAAGCACCTCCACCATGTCTTGATGCCCCTCCATAGGTATCAACAATGATTTTTCTGCCAGTCAGTCCTGCATCGGCTGGAGGTCCTCCTAGTTCAAAACGCCCAGTAGGGTTGGCCAATACTCTAAAAGAAGAGGTGTCTATGGAATCGGGCAACAAAGGATTTATAACGTGTTCTTTCAAATCTGGTTTAAGCAAAGTTTCAAGATCCAAACCAGCTTGGTGTTGGGTGGAAATTAGAACGGTATCTAATGCAACAGGTCTCAATCCCTCATAGCGTATACTTACCTGTGTTTTGCCATCGGGGCGTAAATAAGGCAAAACTCCTGCTTTTCTAACCTCAGATAGGCGTTGAGCTAGTCTGTGGGCCAACCATATTGGAAGTGGCATAAAATCAGGAGTTTCATCACAAGCAAAACCAAACATCATACCTTGGTCTCCAGCTCCTAATAAATCTAATTCATCCTCATTAGAAGGCTCAGTTCTAGATTCATAAGCTCTAGTTACTCCTTGGTCTATATCAGGAGATTGTTCACCAATTGATACCATTACTCCACAAGTATGTCCATCAAAACCATATGTTTCGTTGTCGTATCCAATCTCACAGATCGTATTTCTAACCAAATGAGGAATATCTACATAAGCAGTAGTAGAAATCTCTCCTGCTACAACTACCAAGCCTGTAGTCAATAAAGTTTCACAAGCTACTCGGCCGTTGGGATCATTAGCCAAAATGGCATCTAAGATGGTATCTGATATTTGATCAGCCATCTTGTCAGGATGGCCTTCTGTTACTGATTCTGAGGTAAAAATATAGCTCTTATTCATTCCACTCCATTTTTAGCTTGATGTCTTTTTTCCATCTCTTTGACTATAGAGTCAAGGATAATATCTGAAATTTTTACTTTGTCCATTACTGGAACTTGGACTATTACATCACCTTGTTTAGATAAAATAGTTACACTGTTTGTGTCATAATCAAAACCCACTTGGGGCTGGCTTATGTCATTGAAAACTAAAAGATCAACTTGTTTATCTTTTAGTTTTTCTTTAGCTCTTTGTAATCCACCTGTTGCCTCAGCAGCAAAAGCTACTATCAATTGAGACGGTTTCTGTCTAGATACAAGATTTGAGACTATATCGGTTGTAGATTGTAATTCTAATTGGGTTGGCGAATAAGATCTTGAAAGTTTTCCGTCAAAGAAAGTTTTTGGTTTAAAATCAGCTACAGCTGCTGCCATTATAACTACGTCTGCTTGAGGTGAATACTTTAGTACTTCGTGAGCCATTTCATCTGAGGTAGTAACCCTTATAGTCTCTATAGCTGGGTCAGCTTCAAGATCTGAAGCTGTAACCAAATAAACTTTGGCACCTCGTTTGTGAGCAGAGACAGCTAAAGCATGTCCTTGTTTTCCTGAAGAGCGATTCGCAAGGTATCTTACTTGATCAATGGGTTCTTTAGTTCCCCCAGCACTTACCAAAACAGTAGTGTTTTTAAAATCTTGGACAATAGAAGAATTATTTTCAGCTACAACCCCACCAAGGGCTTCTAAAATAACTTCAGCACTTGCAAGACGACCTTTTCCAAAATCCCCACCTGCTAAGGCTCCTGAGGCTGGCTCAATAATTTTTACACCTCTTTTAGCCAAAAGAGAAATATTATTTTGCAACGCGGGATGTTCCCACATCTCAAGGTGCATTGATGGAGCAATTACTATTGGACATTTACTAGCAAGAACAACAGAACTCAACAAATCATCTGCTATACCTAAAGCAAAGCGTGCTATTGAATTTGCACTAGCAGGGGCGATCAAAATAGCTTGGGTTGTTTTAGCAAGGCGAGTATGAAGCAGGGGATCTTGGCTATCCCACAGTGAGGTTTTCACAGGTTCTGACCCAAGTGCAGAAAAAGTCATAGGACCAACAAAGTTTGTAGCTCCTTGGGTCAAAATGGGGATTACATGTGCCCCTAATTGAACTAGCTGCCTGCAAATCTCTACAGATTTATAGGCAGCTATTGCTCCAGTTACTCCTAGAATAATTTTTTTATCTAAAAAAATTTCTTCCAATGAAGCTTTTGAAAAATAATCTTCCAATTTTTTATGACAAAAACGATTTAGGAATCAGGATCTATGACTATAGAAGATTCAGCTATTTGAAGAATGTCCACAGGTTCTTTTTCTTTTTCGTCTTCAATTTTTGTATAAGTTATTTTTTTCTCAGCTACTTCTTCTAATGCTATAGACAAAGGCTTGCGAGAAACAGAACTAACCTGAGGAGGCACAATTGAGCCTATTCCTTCACCTAGCTGATTAAAGTAAGAATTTATCTGTCGTCCTCTTTTGGCAGCCAAAGTTACCAAGGTAAATCTAGAATCTACTTTATCGAATAGATCCTCTAGGCGAGGATGCATCATTGAAGCTTGAGTGCGTGGCATTATTATCCCTTTGGTTTTTCTCTATAAGATTGGATTATACGAGATATTTGATGAACTGTCTCATCTAAATCTTCATTTACAACTAAATGCTGAGCTAAAGATTTACCTATTTGGACTTCTTTATCTGCAATTGCCAAACGCTTGGCAATATGAGAAGGGTCATCTCCTCTTTTTTTTAGTCGCTCCATTTGAATTTTAGCAGATGGAGCGACTAAAAAGAACATGACTGCAGAATCACCATGGCGTTGTAGAACCTGGGAGGCACCTTGTATGTCTATTTCTAACAACAAGTCCTTTTCTGGTCCTATTTCAGGCCAAGGGGTACCATAAAGGTCTCCCAAAAATTCTGCCCATTCTAAAAATCCGCCTTGTTTTATTTTATCTTTGAACTCTTTAGTTGTTGCAAATACATAAGCATTTGAAGGTTCTGTGGGTCTTTGAGGCCTTGTTGTCCAAGATTTACTCAAAAATAGATTAGGATCTTGTGAAACCAATCTATTGGCAACGGTTCCTTTTCCAACCCCTCCTGGTCCAGAGATAATAAAAATCAGGGCTTTTGTGTCTCTTTAAGTAGAGCTTGCCTTTGGTTGGTTCCAAGACCTTGAATACGGCGGGTATCGCTGATACCTACTTTTTCCATTATTCTTTTAGCCTTTACCTTTCCTAGGCCTGGCAAAGATTCAAGAACTGAAACTACTTTCATCTTACCAATGATCTCATTTCCTGTAGCTTGATCAATGAGCTCTTGAAGAGTCAAGGTTCCTATCTTGAGTCTGTCTTTTATTTCTGCACGCTCACGGCGGGCAATAGCTGCTTTTTCTAAAGCAGCTTGTCTTTGTTCTGGAGAAAGTGATGGTGGATTAGGCATATTTTGCAACATAGCGCTCTTAGAACAACTTTGCGAGTAGAATTGGATTAAATATGGTTTTTAAGCTTAAAAATTTACAAAAATTTAACTCTAAAGGCTTTTTTTGAGGTTTTATCCCCAAAAACCTCAAAAATACACATTCAAAAATAAGGGCTTAATTTATACTTTTTTCAATCTCATCAACTACTCGCTGAGCCGCAGCAAAGGGGTCTTTGGCTTTGGTAACTGTTCTTCCAATAACTAAAATATCAGCCCCTGCTCCTAGGGCATCCGAAGGGGTCGAAAAACGTTTTTGATCATCTTTGGTTGAATCTGCCAACCTGATCCCAGGTACCACAGTCAAAAATTCAGGAGCTAATCTTTTTACATTTTCAACATCTGAACCAGCACAAATTACCCCATGACAACCTGAGTCTTTAGCAATTTGTACTCTATCGCCCACAATATGTCCAGGAGCTGCATTATCACTTGTCAAAACAGTTACAGCCAAAGCCGAAGGCGGACTAAGCTGAGCGCTGCTAGCACCTTCACACAAGCCCTCTACCCCAGCTCGGAGCATCTGGGTACCTCCATGGGCATGAAGAGTCAAATAGGATGCTCCAAGAGCACCTAGTACCTTGGCTGTTTTTTCAACAGTAGTTGGTATATCGTATAGCTTGAGGTCACAAAAAACAGAAAAACCCTCATCTAACATTGACCCTATTGCATCAGGTCCAGTAGCTGAATAAAGCTCCAGTCCAACTTTGACTATTCCAAAATAGTCTTTAAAGCGCCTCGCTACTCTTAGAGCTTCGACTAAATCATCATAGTCTAAAGCTAAAGCCAATCGGTTTTTTGTTTCAACCATGAGCTACCCCAATCAATTCTTTAATTTTTTTTACCTGATTTTGTTCACACCATTGTCTTATCTCATCTAGAACTACCAAACAAGCTCTTGGATTGACAAAAGAAGCTGTTCCCACCTGAATAGCTGAAGCTCCTGCCATAATCATCTCTATAGCATGAGATCCCCTACTGATCCCACCTACTCCAACTAAGGGAATATCTGGGAAAGCTTCATAGCATTCATATACACTTCGCAAAGCTACCCCATTCAAAGCAGGACCCGACAGCCCTCCCCCGCCTGCTCCTAATGTATAAGATGCATTCTGGGTAGATATTCCCATTCCCATCAAGGTATTGACCAACACCAATGCTTGAGCTCCATTTGATATAGCAGAAGATGCTATATCAACTAAATTAGTTACATTTGGACTCATTTTTACCCAAATTGGCCTTTTACAGTCTTTGACCGCTTGGACTACCTCAGCTGTGGCTGTGGCGGAATGTCCGAACATTTTTCTTCTGTCTTCAACATTTGGACAACTTACATTTACCTCTATAGCTACTATTTCTTTAGGAGCATCAGCTAATATTTCAGCTGCTTTTAAATAATCTTGTACTTTAAAACCCCAAATACTTACTACAATTTTAGACTTAGTTTTTATCAACTTGGGCAACTCTTTTTCCATCCAATATTGTAGTCCTGGACCTTGCAATCCCACACTATTTAGCATCGCCCCTCTAGCTGGGGCAACTCTGGGGGCTTGGTTTCCAAGGTGGGCAAACCAAGAAAGAGACTTGGTTACAAATGCACCTAGTTGAGCTGGATTAAAATAACTAGAAAGCTCACTAGAATATCCTGCTGTACCTGAAGCTGTCATTACAGGATTTTGCAATTGAACAGAACCGATCTGAGAAAAAAGATCTATAGATGGTTGTCTTTTAGGAGAATTTTTAAACATAGTAATTTTTCAACTAATGATGAAGTTCTTGGACAGGACTAACTGAAAAGCGCGGATGATCAATAAGTTCAGCTATCCCTGCTAAGGCTGCTTTGGCAGCAGACAAAGTAGTAAGACAAGGAACTTTATTTACATAAGCTGCTACTCTTATGTGAGCTCCATCAGCTCTTGGTCCTCTTCCTTGGGGGGTATTTATAACTAATTGAATTGATTTATTCTTCATCAGTTCTACAACATCTTGGCCTTGGTTGTCTCCTAATTTTGCAACCACTATGTCCACACCTACTGCCTTGGACTCAAAGTAATTCCTAGTCCCTGGCGTTGCAGCTATTTTAAATCCCAACTCGATAAAACTTTTAGCAACTTCTGCTCCTGTGGGTTTGTCTCGATCGGCCAAAGAAAAGAAAACCGTCCCCCCCAAAGGCAAACTAGTACCAGCACCGGATTGACTTTTAGCAAAAGCCAATCCGAAATTTGAATCTATTCCCATAACTTCGCCCGTAGAGCGCATCTCGGGTCCCAATACTGCATCTAGTTCAGGAAAGCGGCTAAAGGGCAAAACAGCTTCTTTTACGCTTATTTTAGACCCCAAATCTTGATCCAAATACAACCCTTGGTCTTTCAACTCATCCAAAGTTGACCCAAGACTAACCCGAGCAGCTATTTTAGCTAGAGCAATCCCAGTTGCTTTAGAAACAAATGGCACAGTACGGCTAGCTCTGGGATTGGCTTCTATGACATAGACTTCTTCTTTGGAATTTCCATTTTTCTTTACTGCAAATTGAATGTTGATCAAGCCTTGGACGTCCAAAGCATCAGCTATTGCAACCGTATATTTTTTAATTGTAGAAATTACTTCGCCAGAGAGGCTAAATGGAGGAATCACACAAGCAGAATCTCCTGAATGTACTCCTGCTTCTTCAACATGTTCCATAATCCCACCAATGAGAACTTGGCCAGTTTTATCCCTTATGGAATCGACATCTACTTCAATAGCATCTTCTAAAAATCTATCTATCAAAACAGGACGAGATTTAGAAATAGCTGATTCTTCGGTGTTAGAAGATAATAAATTATCCATAGCTGTCTTTAGACCATCTCGATCATAAATTATCTCCATCGCCCTTCCTCCAAGGACAAAGCTAGGACGCATCAAAATAGGATAACCAATCTCTTGAGCTACTTCTAAGGCTTCTTGAGTAGTGGTAACAGTTGCACCTTTTGGTTGTGGTATAGATAACTGCTCACACAATTTGGACCACTTAGAACGATCTTCAGCTATGTTTATGGCCATTGCAGAAGTACCTAGCACTAACTGAGGGGGTAATTTATCGACTAACTTCAAAGGGGTCTGTCCCCCAAGTCCAACAATTACTCCCAAAAGAGATTCAGGATTAGACTTTGATTCAACATCTATGACATTTAGAACATCTTCTAGGGTCAAAGGTTCAAAATAAAGCCTATCTGAGGTATCGTAATCAGTAGAGACTGTCTCAGGGTTACAATTTATCATTATCGTTTCAAATCCAGCTTCAGACAGAGCAAAACTTGCATGTACACAGCAATAGTCAAATTCAATACCTTGACCGATACGATTTGGTCCCGAACCTAGGATAATTACTCTTTTTTTCTCAGAAGCTTTTACTTCGTCTTGTTGGGCATAGGTCGAATAATGATATGGAGTAAGGGCTTCAAATTCTCCCGCACAAGTATCTACTGTTTTAAAAGTTGGAATTACCCCTTGGGCAATTCTTGTGCTTCTTATGATTGATTCATCTAGGTTCCAAAGCCAACCCAGCTGGGCATCTGAAAAACCTAATCGCTTTGCCCTGCGCCACATATGAGCATCCATATTGGCAAATCCAATAGTTTCTAAATTCTTTCTAAAGTTGACTATAGAATCTATTTGATACAAAAACCATTTATCTATTTCACTAGCTTTTGAAACTTGTTCAATTGAAGCACCTTTTCTTAGGGCGGTTTCAATTTGGAAAATACGAATAGGACTAGGAATTGAAATAGCTTTTAGCAATTCCTCTATTGTTGTCGAATTGAAAACTTGTTCATAAAAGTCACAATTGAGCCCACTCCATCCTTGTTCTAAGGATCGAATTGCTTTTTGTAAAGACTCGGCAAAATTACGCCCTATTGCCATAACTTCTCCCACCGATTGCATCCTTGTTCCAAGTATTGGCTTTACTCCTGGAAGTTTTTCGAATGCCCATCTTGGAATTTTGGTAACAACATAGTCAATAGTGGGCTCAAAACTAGCGGGGGTAGTTTTAGTAATGTCATTTATAATTTCATCCAGTCGATACCCTACAGCTAATCGAGCAGCAATTTTAGCTATTGGAAATCCAGTGGCTTTAGATGCCAAAGCACTAGAGCGAGATACTCGGGGATTCATTTCAATAATTACCATTTGGCCATCTTTGGGATTTATAGCAAACTGGACATTAGACCCCCCAGTTTCAACTCCAATCCGTCTTATGCAAGCAAAAGCTTGATCTCGCATTTTTTGGTACTCAGGATCAGAAAGGGTTTGGGCAGGAGCTACTGTAATTGAATCCCCAGTGTGAACCCCCATGGCATCGAAATTTTCAATAGAGCAAATAATTACACAATTATCTGCTTGATCTCGCATAACTTCTAATTCGTATTCTTTCCATCCAGCTATAGATTTTTCTACTAAAACTTCTCCCACAGGAGAAGCAGCTATACCTAAAGAAACTGCTCTTTTGAAAGCCTCCATATCCTCCGCTATTGCAGTTCCTGCTCCTCCTAAGATATAAGAAGGGCGAATCATAACTGGAAAACCTATCTTTTGAACAATTTCTATGGCTTGTTCAACGCTATAGGCTTTATCAGATTCAGGAACCAAAAGACCAATTTCGGTCATGGCTTGTTTGAATAAGTCTCTATTTTCTGCTGTTTCAATTGCTTTGGCATTAGCGCCTATTAGCTCAACTCCAGCTTTTGTCAAAAATCCCGATTCCCACAACTCCATAGCCAAATTGAGACCGGTTTGGCCTCCTAGGGTTGGCAATAGCGCATCGGGGCGTTCTTTTTCAATAATGTCTTCAAGTACTTGAGCATTCATAGGCTCTATATAAGTACTGTCAGCAAAATCAGGATCTGTCATTATAGTAGCGGGATTAGAATTAGCCAGTATAACCCTGTATCCTTCTTGTTTTAGAACTTTACAAGCTTGGGTTCCTGAATAGTCAAATTCACTAGCTTGGCCTATAATAATTGGTCCTGAACCAATTATTAAAATTGACGATATATCTGTTCTTTTGGGCATTATTGTTTCATCAATTCAACAAAATTAGAAAACAAATAAGAAGCATCATGAGGTCCAGGACCTGCCTCTGGATGGTATTGAACGCTAAAGGCCTTCATTTTAGGTAGGCTTATTCCTTCTACAACTTGATCATTTAAATTTATATGAGTTATTTCTATACCAGCTAAAGATTTTGGATCAACAGCATAGTTGTGATTTTGGCTTGTAATTTCTATTATTTGGCTCTGATTATTTAGAATTGGATGGTTACAACCATGGTGGCCAAAAGGCAATTTATAAGTGGTAGCGCCTTGAGAAAGAGCTAGGAGTTGGTGTCCTAGACAAATTCCAAAAATAGCTACATTTCCTACTAATTTAGAAATTTCACTTACTATAGAGCCCAAAGCTGCAGGATCTCCTGGACCATTAGATAAAAATACACCGTCGGGTTTTTTATCTAAAACATATTGTGCTGGTGTATGAGCTGGAACTACTTCTATGGTTGCAAAAGACCTCAGGTGATCTAAGCTACTTTTTTTCAATCCAAAGTCATAAGCAATTACCCTTAGAGGTCCTCCTTTGACATAGTAGTTTTGACTAGTACTTACCAAAGAAACCAAATCTTTACCATTGGTAGATTCTGCTTCAATAGCAGCTTGTTTTAGCTCCTCTAGAGGAGCTGTTCCAAAAGCAGCTGGCATAGAACCATGAGACCTTATATGTAAAGTAACAGCTCGAGTATCTACTTCGGCTATTGCAGGAATTTTTTGACTAATCAAAAAAGATTCTAAATCTGAACTCGAACGCCAATTACTTGGTACAGGGCTCAATTGGTTTAAAATTATTCCAGAACAATAAGTAGAACTTGATTCTAAATCCCATGGACTAACTCCATAATTTCCAAGATGAGAAGTAGTAAATGTAATAATTTGTCCAGCATAAGAAGGATCTGTAATTACTTCTTGATATCCACTCATAGCAGTATTGAATACTACTTCTCCTTGAGCTATAGCCTCTTTGGTCCAGTATCCAACAGCTTCACCTTCAAAGACTGTCCCATCAGCCAATACCAACCATGCTGGAGGTCTAACTTTGAGACTCATCTACAAACCTGTGCATCTATAACCACTGGTTCTCCTTTGAAAATTGTATGACGCACCCTTCCAGTTAGGGGCTTGTCCAAAAAAGGGGTATTATATGAATTACTTACTAATAATTTTTTATCTAATTGCCATTTTTCACTCAGGTCAATAACAGCTAAATTTGCTATTTCCCCAACACCAACGGGTCTTCCTTGAGTCTTTGTAAATCCTCCAATTTTTGCAGGCTTCCAAGACATAGCAGCCAAAATTGCCTCTAGTGGCATCTTTATTTCACTGTCTTGGGCATAAAGATCACTCAAGACAACAGATAAGGCACTTTGGAGACCCAACATTCCAGGAGGTGCTAGATCAAAGGGAAGTTCTTTTTTCTCACTAGGATGAGGAGCATGGTCTGTGGCTACGATATCAATTGTGCTCGATGCCAATCCCAGACGAAGACCAGAACGATCTGAGGTAGTTCTAAGTGGAGGATTTACCTTAAAGATTGGATCGAAGCTACAAACTTTTTCTTCTGTCAAAGACAAATGATGTGGAGTTACCTCTGCTGTTAGATCCACCCCTTGGGTTTTAGCTTGTGCAACCAAAGAGACCGAACCAGCAGAAGATAGGTGCATAAGGTGTAATCTCGCTTTAGTCAATTTAGCCAAAGATAGATCTCTTATGATCATCAACTCTTCTGATTCAGAT
>JAJYPT010000257.1 GCA_021795135.1 Actinomycetes bacterium | reverse complement strand
AATAAATTTTCCCCCTATTGAATTATGGACAGGAAAAATAGATGTAGTTCATGGAACTAATTTTGTAGTTCCTCCTTCTTTGGCTGCGGCTAGAATTATGACAGTTCATGATTTGACCACTTTGAAATATCCTCAACTTTGTAACGAATCTACTAAAAAATTTCCTGCTTTGATAAAAAAGGCCCTCTTAGAAGGTGCGTGGATACATACCCCTTCTAAGTTTGTAGCTGAAGAGGTAATTGATTCTTTGGGGGCTCCAAGAGAAAGGGTATTAGCAATACATTCTGGAATTCCTATATTGAGATCTGGAGAAGACACATCTGTTCAAAAAAGCGATAAACAAATACTAAATGAACAATTGGAAAAAGCTGGTTTTGCTCATGCAAAAGATAAGCCTTACATATTGGCACTTGGAACTATTGAGCCTAGGAAAGACCTTCCTACTTTAATTAAAGCATTTGATGAAATAGCAGAACAATATAGGGATTTATTTTTGTTTATAGTTGGTCAAGATGGATGGGGGATACAACAATACAATGATGCGTTTGGTCTGATGCACCATAAGAAAAAGGTAGTAAGATTAGGATTTGTTTCTTCTAAGGTTAGATATGAATTGATCCAACATGCCACAGTTTTTGCCTATCCTTCTTTGTATGAAGGATTTGGATTTCCTCCTCTAGAGGCCATGGCTTTGGGAGTAAGTGTTGTCTCTACCACAGCTGGGGCTTTGCCTGAAGTATTAGGAGATGCTGCTATATTGGTGAAACCAAAAGATGTAGATGGTCTTGGTCAATCGTTGTCTTTATGTCTATCTGATCAAAGTATAAAGAAATCTTTAATTGAAAAAGGTCTACAAAGAGCACAGCTTTTTTCTTGGGAAAAATGTGCATCTGAAATGGCTTCTTTTTATAACTTAGCAAGCAAAAGTAAATAATAAATGGATTATTTTTCTGAAGTTCTTGTAATAGCTCAACAACTTAGACGAAAAATACCAGGAGGCATTGGAACCTACACCCAAGGATTGTTATTTGGTTTATCTGAAATTAAAACAAATAGTAAAATTAAAATATCAATTTTTGCTACCCAAGGTCCCAAAGGTCAAAAAGATCCTTTATCTAGGTATGGCTTCAATCTAAAAACAGTCCCTTTGCCTGCTAAAGTTATGACAACACTATGGAATCAAAGGCTGGTTGGACCTCCTAGAGGATATAGTTTGGTTCATTCCACCTCTTTAGCTTTTCCAGTTTCTAGATTTAGTTTTAGAAATTCTTCCAAATTAGCTGTTACTGTTTATGATTTAGCTTGGCGTAAGTTTCCTCAAGGATTTACCAACAGAGGCATAAAGTGGCATGAAGCTGCTTTGCAAAGGGCAATCAAATATTGTGATATTTTGATAGTTCCTTCTAGTGATACTGCAGACGAGCTCATGGAACAAGGCGTAGATTCTAATAGGATAGAAGTAATTGAAGCAGGATGTGATCATCTTGTGCCTCCAGATCATTTACAAACCAACCAACTTCTCAGTGATTTAGGAGTTGTAGACAAATATATTCTTACTGTTTCGACGCTAGAACCAAGGAAAAATTTATTTCGTCTCATTCAAGCTCACCAATTAGCTTTAGAGCGAAAATATTATGATTATCCCTTAGTTGTAGTTGGACCTCAAGGCTGGGGAGAGGACTTAGAAGCAAGCAAGGGAGTATTTAGGACTGGTAAAGTTTCTTCTGAAGTGCTTTCTGGGCTGTATTCTCAAGCACTATGTATGGCATATGTACCTTTGTTTGAAGGATTTGGATTGCCAGCTGTAGAGGCAATGAGTTTTGGCACTCCTGTAGTTGCAAGTAAGATTCCCTCTACAAAGGGTGCTTGTTTTGAAGTAGATCCCTTAGATGTAGACTCTATAGCAAAAGGATTGGCTCAGGTATGTACAAACACGGCGCTTCAGACAGAACTTATAGAAGCTGGGTTTTCTAGAACATCTCAGCTTTCTTGGCGAAAAAGTGCAAAACAACACTTGAGCATATGGCAAGGCCTAATAAATGGATAAAAATTTAAAATTAACCATGGATGTAAGCGCGGTTCCAAATCAACCAGCAGGTGCTGGTAGATATATTTTAGATCTTGTATCGTCTTTGTCTAAGATGGATCAATTACAAATGACATTGATATCTAGGAGCCACGATATAAAACGTTGGGAAAGAATTGATAATTCCAATGTAGTTGCTTCAGCTCCTAAGTCCAGACCTTTTAGATTGATTTGGGAACAGCTATATTTACCTAGTGTTATTGCTAAAGCAAATCCTCAAGTTCATCACAGCCCTCATTACACAATGCCTATAAAGTCAAAAGTCCCTACAGTCGTTACAATTCATGATCTTACTTTTTTTTCTCATCCTGAATGGCATGAAAAAACTAAAGTCGCCCTTTTTAAAAGGTCTATAAATACAGCTGTAAAAAATGCTGATGCAATTATTTGTGTAAGCAATTTTACTGCTAATTGCTTAGAGTCAATTGTAGATCG
>JAJYPT010000256.1 GCA_021795135.1 Actinomycetes bacterium | reverse complement strand
AGAAATATTATTAGCAACAACAGTATCTGCTCGAGGATCTCTTACTTGTCTGTCAAATGCAACAACTGCAATTCCCATATCCAACAAAGCCGTTATCTCTGGAGCGTCAGGATCCGAAGCTGAAAGTATTATTCCAGAAACCCGTTCTTGCCCTAATTCTTTTAGATAAGTTTTTTGCTTTGAAATTTCCTCATCTGTATTGCATAAAACAACTCTATAACCGTAGATATAGGCTTGATCTTCAACAGCACGAGTTGCCTGTGCAAAATGAGGGTTTTCTATATCTGAAACAACCACTCCAAGGGTTTTTACCCCCAAGAGTCGTAAATTTCTAGCTAGTCGATTAGGTTCGTAACCCAATTCAGCAATAACTTGGCTAACCTTGGCAAAAGTTTGAGAGTTGACATTGCCAGTTCCGTTTAAAACCCTAGATACTGTAGCGTTAGATACTCCGGCTATTTTGGCAACATCAGCTATTTTCACTACTCCCCCAAGTGTGAAACCGATTTCTGAAATCGATTTCACTACTATATACTTATGGTAAAAATTGTCAAGTATTTAAAATAAATTCTTAAATTAAAGATTTAAGAATAAAGCCTGAGGCTTTAAATAAAAAATGGTTTTTAGGTAAATACCTAAAAACCATTTTCAAAACAGTTAACAAAACTAGGCTATAAAGATCTTCAGATAAATCTTTATTAGGAAATGTTCAAAATTTTTATAAAAATTTAATTACATATCTACTTTATAACTAACTTGGAAAAGATAAATCTAATGCCTAAACATCTTCCACACTTTGCCCATCCAACAAAAAAATCACTTTTGCTTGCTATAGAATCATCCTTTAAATTTAATTTAACTGCACTAAAGTTTTTCCCAAGCCTAAGGGCTGCAATTGGTCTTGCAATAGCATTTGTAATAGGTTTTTATTTCTTTGGAACCACAGCTGCAATCTCAATAGGTCTAGGTGCTCTTTTAGTAGGAGTTCCATCGGTTTCATCAAGCAACCAACGCCCAGTTCGAACAATGATCGCAACTACTATTGCCATTGCTGTATCTGCTTTTATTGCTACTTCGGTTACTTCTTTTTGGTTATATCTAGTTCTACTTGGACTAATATCTTTTGCCGGTTCAATAGTTGTTATCTTGGGAGAAGGAGCAACTACTGTTGGTGTACAAACAATAATTTCTTTTATTGTTTTTTCCCAATTCAAACTTGCAATTTCTGAATCATTTTTGTTATTGATCTTCATTTCTCTTGGAGGAATGGTTCAAGTTATTCTCATTATAGTTGCACATTGGTCAACTACCCTCCAACGCCAAAAGACAGCCTTAGCTTCGGCTTATCGTAAACTGGGCCAAGCTATATGGGGAGTGGGCCAAACTAATATCGAAGCTGGAAATTCTTTAGATGCTGCAGCTGTGAGTCTAAAATCACCATCTTTGTTCCGCCGCTTGGATGTGGCTCCTTTATCTATACTTTTAGACAAAGGTCAACAACTTAGAATTGAGCTATCAAGCCTAAGTGGTCTATACCAACAACTCAACAATAGAAACAACGAACGAGATCAACAACTTGCAAAAGAAATAGAACGCTTTCGCTTGCAAAGTTATTTTTTATTAAATGAAATAGCTGACTCCCTTGAAGAATCAGATCAGGATAAATCTAAAAATAGATCTGCCCTAATTACCAATATGAAAGAAATTATCAAAGACGTACAAATAATTAGTTCCCAACGCATACAACAACAAAATGTACATCCAACTGAAATACTGAGATTTGGACTAATTAATAATTTAGTCTCTATTGTTAATTTATTACAATTGATCTCTACGGTTACAGATCAAGCAATATCTTTACATTCAGAAATTACTTTTATATCCACTTTACCAGGACCAAGTACAAATATATTTGGTACATCTAAGACAAACCTATCAAGACTAAGGGCTAATTTAACTTTTCAATCTAGTGCTTATCGCCACGCATTACGCTTTGGATCCACAATAACAATAGCGGCATTGATAGCTACCCATAGTCCTTTTGCAAGAGGATACTGGATTCCTCTTACTGCTGCTTTGGTCCTAAAGCCTGACTTTGGCTCTACTTTTAATCAAGGATTTGCTCGCTTGGTTGGTTCTGTTCTAGGAGCTTTAGTTTTAGGTTTTATTGCTGAATTTTTCCATCTCAATATAGAAGCTTTAATCATACTTATCGTGTTGTTTAGCTTCGGAGCATTTTTATTTTTCCCTGTAAATTACACAATATTTACATCATTTATTACAGGTGTAGTCATACTTTTTGTTAGTTTCGAAAATCCTTCAATCATCTTAGCCACCACAGGGGATCGATTAGGAAATACCATAATTGGCGGAATTATGGCTTTAGTTGCTTATATTTTATGGCCAAGTTGGGCAATTCAAGACCTAAGACAATCTCTTAGCGAACTAATCATAGCCGAACGTAATTACCTCCTACAGGTCCTAAAGGCAATACTAGGAAGATCTAATATAACCAAAGATGAGATCAAAGG
>JAJYPT010000040.1 GCA_021795135.1 Actinomycetes bacterium | reverse complement strand
TAGCTTTGGTATAACTGGTCCTTTTATTACTTTTGGTCTTTTTACTATAGCAGTTGGAATTTTTTGGTACGTGATATATAGAGATAAAGGGATATCTATTTGTTCCATAAAAGACAAAAGAAGTGATTTAGCCCAAGTTATCAAATCTGGAATTCGTAGTAAAAGTCTTTGGGCATTGTGTTTAGCTGATTTTTGTTATTTTTATACCTTGACAGTTTATATTGTTTGGTTGCCGACCTATTTAGTTGATGCAAGACATTTTTCTTTGTCCAAAGCTGGTCTTTTGGGAGCTATTCCATGGATTGGAGGAGCAGTTGGAGGGGTATTAGGAGGAAAAGTATCAGATTATTTTTGTGCAAAAACTGGCAATGTTAAATTATGGAGAAGGGTTATACCTTCGTTTTGTATGTTAGGTACGATACCTTTGTTGATGGGTGCTGTCTATGTTCATGGCAGTCTTGCAATGACTTTACTTTTTACAGCATCTTTTTTTGTCCTAGATGGAACAATTGCTATTTTTTGGGCTATGTCAATGGATATGGGTGGTAAATATAGTGGGGCAACTGCTGCTTGGATGAATACATGGGCAAATGTAGGGGGATTGGTTTCTCCCGTTGTATTTGGAGTGCTAGTACAAAATTTTCATAGCTGGATTATTCCTTTTGGAGTAGCTGGAGCCGTGATGTTTGTTGGAGCAGTTTTAGTATGGTTGATAGATCCTAGTTCTAAATTAGATTTTCAGTCTTTAGATTCCAATAGTAAATCACCAATAGGAATAATATAATTGTAATGAATTGATAAAACGTTTAGCTATTTATCTTTTTTCAAAACAAAGCAAGTAGCTGTTGGAAATAAAAGTTTTTGTTTTATATTACAAAATCAATAGATAGTCTAGGATATGACTTTAGATATTACTCCTTTAGTAAAAGCTACTCGGCTACTGGAAGAAGGGATTATTTGATATCAAAGTGATGAATCAGATATACAAATTAGAGATGGATTGATTCAACGTTTTGAATTTAGTTATGAACTATCTCATAAGATTCTCAAACGCTTTTTAAAATCAGTTTCTGCTACTCCACAAGAATTTGATGAGGCCGATTTTTCTTATTTAATTCGCTCGGCAAATGAACAAGGTCTATTACTTGGGGATTGGTCTGATTGGAAAGAATATAGGCAAATGAGATCTAAAACTAGTCATGCATATGGAGAAAAAGTAGCTATTGAAGTAGTAACAGAAATTCCAAAGTTTTTAGAAGAAATATCTTATTTAGTACAACAATTATTAATTAGGACTAATGGACAAACCTAATATAGAAATTAAAACTAAAGATTGGGAAATAGTTCAAAAAATTCTTCAAACCAATATTCCTCAATATCAAGTATGGGCTTTTGGCTCTCGAGTTAGTGGAAGAGCTAAGCCATATTCTGATTTGGATTTAGTAGTAATAGCTGATCAACCTTTAGATCTTGGTGTCAGTGCTGCTTTGAATGAAGACTTTGCAGAATCTGATCTTGCTTATAAAGTTGATATAGTAGATTGGGCTAGCTTAGATGAATCATTCCAAAAGGTTATTAAAGATAACAAAGTAATTGTCCAAAATTAAAAGCAATCATAGTTCAGTATTGATAAATATGGTTTTATAAGCAAGGCAAAGATAATAAGTTCCAGTTGGGATGCTTTCATGACAAGAATATTTTGGAAGATTTCTAAATTTTCATAATTTGATTTTCTAAATTCTCTAATTTTCAAATACCAATAAGTCTTGGATTTGATTATTTTTACCAACTAAAGGAACTATTAATCAATATAGGCAATAACATCTAACTGGGTTAGTTCGGTTCCTTCTTCTGCAATAATTTTGATTATTCCATCTGAGGGGGAGTGTACCTCTACATCAATTTTATCTACTTGTACCTCTGCTAAAAGTTGTCCTTGACTTACCTGATCGTGGTCACTTACAAACCAAGTTGCAACAACTCCTTGGGTTTTAGGATTGTTTTTAGATACTTCGGGAAATACAACTTCTATGCTCAAAGTAGTATCTGCCTTATAGCCTCTGCGATACGTTCTTTAGTAGGAAGTACAGCGTATTCAAGCGAACGAGCATAAGGGATTGGAACATCTGGTACACAAACTCTTTTCATAGGACCTTTTAGCATTCTGGGATCTGTCTCGGCTACAATTGCTGCAATTTCTCCAGAGAGTCCAAAAGATTGATAATCTTCATCAACTACAATAAGTTTTCCGGTTTTGGCCAAAGAATTCAATATAGTAGTTTTATCTAATGGAACTAGACTACGAAGATCTATGACTTCACATTCTATTCCCTCTTTTGAGACCTCTTCGGCTACATCTAAGCAGTGATGGACTGATAAAGACAAGGTAACAATTGTAAGGTCAGATCCTTCGCGTACAACTTTGGCTTTTCCTATTGGAACTGTATAAGATTCTTGAGGAACATTTTCAATAGCATGAGGGTTTTTGACCATCCAAGGCAAACCCATGATGCCTTTGTGGAACATATAAATTACTGGGTTATCATCTTGAATGGCTGAAATTATTAGTCCTTTTGCATCATATGGAGAACTAGGTACCACTACTTTCATACCAGGCAAATGTGCAAAAGTTCCCCACAAACATTGGGAATGTTGGGCTCCATCTGAATAGCCTCCACCCACCGCTGTCATTAGAACTGTTGGAACTTTGACATTACCACCTGATTCATAATGGATTTTAGCCATATGGTTATAAATTTGATCCATTGCTACGCCAAAAAAATCTACAAACATCAACTCTACAATTGGTCTCATTCCCTCAACTGCAGCACCAGTGGCAAGACCGATAAAGGCTGTTTCTGATATTGGAGTATCAATTATTCTTTTGGGTCCAAATTTTTCTAACAATCCAGTAGTCGAACTAAAGATTCCTCCATATGCTCCTACGTCTTCACCTAAAACAAATACAGAAGGATCAGCTTCCATTTGCTGAGAAATGCCTTCAACTATGGCTTTAGCTGTAGTGAGTTTTCTTGAGGAACTAGTTTGGTTTTTGATTTCAACTTTATTGGTTGTATCAATTATGGCCATATCTTATAACTCCTTTAGCAAAAGACATATTCTAGGGCTGAAGATGGATCTGGAACCGGACTCGCTTTGGCATAATCGATAGCCAAAGTTACTTGTTCATTAGCTTGTTGTCTTATCTGTTGTATGAGTTGATCATCAAGGATTTGTTCTTGTTTTAGTTGTTGTTCATAAGCTGGAATTGGATCGTGAGTGGGAACTTGTTCAAGATCTGGACGATAGCCTTGAGCGTCTCCTTCAAAATGTCCCCAAAGTCGCAAAGTATGAATTTCCAATAAAGTTGGTCCCTGTCCAGATCTTGCTCTGTGGATAGCGATACCAGCAGCTTTGTAAATTTCTTCAACTGAGTTATTTTCAATACGTTGTCCTGGCATTGCATAAGCAGCTGCACGAGTAGCATTTGAAACAACCGAAGTTGAGGCCTCTTTGGGGACCGATATTGCCCAATCGTTGTCCTCTATGACAAATACCACAGGAAGTTTCCATAAAGAAGCAAGATTTAAAGATTCATGAAAAGCACCCTGATTAGCTGCTCCTTCCCCTGCGACTGCTACAACTACAGCATCAGAGCCCTTATTTTTAAAAGCAAAAGCTTGCCCTAGGGCAGGTGGAAATCCCTCAGCGATTATCCCAGAACATGAAAAGTGAATTGTGGGGTCAAACAAATGCATATGGCCGCCTCTTCCATGTCCAAGTCCGTCTTGTCTACCAAATATTTCAGCAGCTAGACTTTTTAGATCCATGCCATGGGCGATAGCTAGATGATGGGGGCGATGCGCTGCGGTTATGGCATCATTAGCACTAAGATGGGCACAAATTCCAGCAGCTACTGGTTCTTGTCCAGCAGATAGATGCATCTCTCCAGGAATTAGACCAGCTCCTATATCCCATAGGGGTTTTTTGTCTGCATGATAGTTTTGCAAAATTGCTTCTTCAAAACTACGAATCAATACCATCTGTGTATATAAATCAAGACGGGTTTGGCTTTCCATTTAAGAATCCCCCAATTCTTTTTGGAAGAGTTTTGGGCTAAGCATAACAGGCGATTATGGATAGTTCAATAAGTGTTTTAAATTATTTAAAAAGATAAATGATGTTAATTGAAGTGATAGACAAGGTGGTTCTAGTTTTGATTTCGAATATCTTTATAAATTCTTTATTAGAACTTTATTAGAACTTTATTTAATTTTAAAAAAGTTATAAAAACACCTAATAGAGTAAATAGTTTGGCTACCTATAAAAATACGACTTCCATAATTCCAAAGTTTGATTTTTGGTATCTTTCTTATCTTTGAAGCAAAGTAATTAGCATCTAACAGATCATTCATCATAAGAGATATAAATAATTTCTTTACCTTGTTTTGATATTGTCAATCCTGTAATTTCCATGTTGTTTCAAATTTTTTTTCTTAGCTAATTGAGTCTGTTTGATCTAAAAAGAATAACAACTTGAATTGTTCACTCTAGAGTTACTTGTTGATTCCCAACTTTTGCTTATTAGTAAGGTTGGTCTGTTAGGTTCTAAAAACAGAGCGATCTTTAAAGATTAGAGGATCGATCCCTAAAAGTAGGAGTTGGAGAAAACCTTTGCAATTACCAAATAAGATTTCTAGAAATTTTGTAGGACAAAGTAAATCAATAGACCCAGTATTAGAAAAATCAATCCCATCTAAATATAAAAAATTATTCTTACCTTCATTGATGGGATTTTCCCTCTTGTTGTCAGCTTGTGGTAGTACTAGTTCTGCTTCTTCAACCTCTACCACATCAAAGAATATTTCTACTGCTTCTTTAGCCAAAGCTTCTTCTTCTACTCCTTTGGTGATTTATGCAGCAGAAGGATATGACAAAGCTGAAGGGGCAGCCTTTCAAAAAGCAACTGGGATAAAAACTGAAGTCGTAGATCGTAGTACTGGTCCTCTCTTGGCTAAGATTCAAGCAGAAAAAAATAATCCGCAATGGGGACTTTTATGGGTAGATGGAGCAGAAGCTTTTGCTGCTTTAGATACTCAACATATGTTAGTTAGAGGGTTTGAACCCCAAGGCAGTTTGAATAAATTAGGTAAATTAGTTGTACCTAAAGATAAAAGTTATGTACCAACTGGACTTACAGTAGCAGGTGCAGTTGTTTATAATGTAAAGACTTTACCTACTCCTCCTACGAATTGGAACCAACTTCTAACCCCAAGCTATAAGGGCGCAGTAGGTATGAATAACCCTGCTGTATCAGGTCCAACATATCCTTTTGTAGCTGGAATGATGAAATATCAAGGCGGAGAAAAAAAGGGCAAGACCTATTTTGAAAAGCTCAAGGCAAATGGATTACAAATATTTAGAACAAACAAAGTTACTCTACATGCTTTAGAATCGGGCCAGTTGAAAGTAGCTATAGTTCAAAATTCTGCTGGTTTGGGAGCTAGCTTTAAAGATCCTAATCTTAAAGTAGCCTATCCATCTAAAGTAACAGTACTTCCTAGTGTAATTGGTATAGATGCTCATGCATCTAAGATCCAACAAGCCGAAGCAGAACGTTTTGCCCAATTTGTCTATTCAACCCAGGGTCAAAAGGTAATGCTATCTGGAGATCCTCATGGAGATTCTTTGTTTTATCCCATAAGAAAAGGAATAAGTCCCCACAAGGTACTACCATCTTTGGCTAGTGTTCCAACCCAAGCCACAAATCCATATAAATGGGGACCACGTGAATCTTCTATAGATAACTGGTTTAGTAATAATATTGTTCAATAAAATGAAAAGGATTGTACTCCAGAATCTGCCTTCAATAGGATTGTTGATAATAGGGTTGATATTGGTTGCAATCCTTTTATTGCCTGCTACTAGTTTTTTAGTAGTAGGCATTTCCCCTAAAATATTTGATCAAGGCAGTTCTTGGTTTACTTTCAATAAATTTGCACAAGCTTTAGGTGGCAATGCCGCTGTTGGTTTAGCAGATTCATTTTGGGTTTCTGCTTTAGCAGCCATAGTTGCTGTCAGCATTGCTTTGGCTATGTCTTGGCTTTTTCAACGCAGTGATTTAGGGAGCCAAGGAATATATACGATTCTAATTTGGGCTATTTTATTGAGTCCTTCTTATCTTGTAGCAGATGGATGGCAACGATTATTAGCTAGAAACAGTATCTTGACAGTAATTGGATTAGATCCTTCTTTTTTACGACATTTGTTACTTGGTCCATTTGGAGTAACTATGGTTTTAGCTTTTAAAGGATTTCCTTTTGCTTATCTAGCTATAGCTGTAGCAGTAGCTGGACTGGGAAGAGAATTTGAAGATGCTGCTCGAGTTCATGGTGCTAGTCGTTTGCAAGTAGTTAGGATTGTAGTTCCTATTTTATTGCCCGCTTTGTTTTCTGGCTTGGTAATTGTTTTTGCTGAATCTCTTAGTGATTTTGGGGTGGCAGCTACTTTAGCTAGCGATGCTCATTTCCCTATTGCTACTTATACTCTTTATGAAGCAATATCATCTTTTCCTGTAAATTTTGGAATGGCAGCAGCTGTAGGGTGGCTACTTATGGGAGGAGTAGTTTTAGCACTTTTTTCTCAAGCTAGGGCATTAAAAGGTAAAAGCTTTGCTGTTCTTTCAGGAAGAACTCGCCCTAGTGTGCCTGTAAAATTATCTTTTCCAACTCGCATAGCAGCTTTGAGTTTTTTAGTTGTCTTTTTTGGTTTGGCTCTTGGGGTTCCTGTCCTTGGTGCTTTTACAGCATCTTTACTTCCTAATTTCGGATCTAATTTAAGCTGGTCTAACATAACTTTTAATAGTTATAAAGAACTGCTTCATGCCACAAAACTTTTTGACCCTATTATTTTTTCAGCCGAAATGGCCCTAGTAACTGCAACTATAGGTGTGGTAGTTGGTGCGGTAGTGGGTCATTTACTAGCATCTAGACGTTCAGGAATCCTAGGCAAGGGTTTAGATCTGCTTTTATTGACTGCTGTAGCTTTACCGGGAATAGTGCTTGGAGCAGGTTATATATTTGCCTATAATTTACCCTTTATGAATAATTTAGGTATTAATCTATATGGTACTGTTGCTTTACTCGAAATGGCTTATTTAGCAGGCGCTTTACCCTCTATAGCTAGAGTGTTAGTAGGTCCTTTTGCCCAGATTCAAAACTCATTACTTTTGGCAGCTCGTGTCCATGGGGCAGGTTCTTTTAGGTCATGGCGCAAAGGAGTTTTGCCAATCATAGCTCGAAGTTTACTTTGGTCATGGCTTTTGACTTTTTCAACGGTATTTTTTGAATTACCAATTTCAGAACTTCTTTCTCCTGCGAATAAAACTCCATTGTCAATTGCCATCATTACTGAATTAAATAAATCTAGCTATGCTCAAGGTACTGCTATGGCAGTAATTGCTATTTTGATAGTGCTATTGCTTATAGTTACTGTCCTGACATTTTTTAAAATTATCACTCCAAAGGGATGGACCAAGATTCAAGGGCAATTGATGTGAAAAAATTTATCAATAGACAAGATTATAAACAAGCTCCTTCATTGAAGTTAAAAGATGTTGGAGTGTATTTTAAAGATAAAGTAGCCCTTCAAGAAATAAATTTGGAAGTAGATCCTGGGGAGTTTCTAGTACTACTTGGACCATCGGGTAGTGGCAAGTCTACTTTGTTGAGAGTTATTGCTGGTATACAATCTCCAAGTTCAGGTGAGGTTTTTATTGGAAGCCGATTAGTCGCTGGAGGGGGAGTGTCAGTAGGTCCACAAGAGCGAGGCCTGGGAATGGTATTTCAAGATTATGCTCTGTGGCCTCATATGACTGTGGGGGCTAATGTTGCTTTTGCTTTAAAACGCAAACATCAAAAAAATCAAATAGTAAAGAAAAAAGTTAGCCAAATCCTAGAGCGAGTGGGGCTAGAATCAAAATCTGAAAATTATCCTAATGAGCTTTCAGGAGGAGAACAACAACGAGTAGCTTTAGCCAGGGCGCTAGTTGCAGACCCAGGATTATTACTTTTTGATGAGCCTCTATCTAATCTTGATGCAGACTTGAGAGAAAGGCTACGCATAGAGATTTCTACTCTTTGTCGTGAAGCTGGAGCAACAGTAGTATATATCACTCATGACCAATCAGAAGCTTTTGCACTAGCTGATAAGGTTGGAATTCTCCAAGAATCTAAATTACTCCAACTTGATAAACCAGAAGTAATTTACCAACAACCAATTTCAAACTTTGTTGCTCACTTTACAGGTATATCAGGTGAATTAAGTGCATATATCACGAAGGTGAATATGGATTCTATAGTAGTTGCTATAGGAAGGGTTGACTTTGAGATAAAAGTTAAAAATTCTCAAAGTTTTGAACCAGCTACTTTTGTGAGGGTGCTAGTTCGACCTAGTGCTGTTAATTTTTTGCAATCTTGTGAACAAGGACTAGAAGCTATTGTAGTAGATGTTGCTTTTAGAGGTAGGGGATATGACCATGTGGTGTCTTTGAATGATGGGGATCATCTTGTTGGGATATTTTCTCCAATAAATCACCCCAGAGATACCAAAGTATGTATAGGTTTAGACACACAAGGATGTATGGTATTTCCTAAAGATGATTTTGTATCCGATATAGATTTGACAGAGTCGCTTGAGTCTAGATTGTCATCTCAAGACCCGATAGAAGATTACCTAGGTCTATGGTTACCTCAAGACTGAAAAAAATATGAAAAGCTTTTATTTTTAGCTTTTATTCTCAATGTCTAAGCTTTGTAATTAGCTAACAGAGTTGGTTTATTAAAAAATTAACTCTGTTAGCTATAGTTTTTTAATAATTTGGTTTTCCGTGGTAATTTTATTTTTAAAAATCTCTTGTTTTATTATGTTCTTCCTGGTCATATAGTTAATTTTTTAACTCTCCTAAAATTAATCCAAGATTAATCTTTTGTCATCTATAAGTATATCTATTAGTAATAGCCAACCTTTATGTTCATAGTAAGACTAATGAAGTAGGAGGGTTGGATGAAAAAGATAAACCTTGTCAGAGAAATAGGAGCAAGAAGTATTCCACGGCTCTTATTGGTGATGGGATTGATTTCTTCTGTTGCTGTAACTGAAGCAGTTCCTATTGCTAATACTGATAGTAATACACAAGTAAAACCAACTAGAGGAATGTTTTTAGTTTCAAATCCTAAAACACCTATTCACCACGTAGTTGTAATTATAGGTGAAAACCATAGTTTTAATAATGTTTTTGGAACTTATAAGCCAATTGGTAACAATAAAGTAAAAAATTTATTATCTCAAAAAATAGTTACCCAAAATGGACTTCCAGGATCCCAAGTTAAAAAGGCTCAACAATGGCAAGCTATTGATACTACTAAGAATCCAGGTCATTATTCTATTAAACCAACTTTGACAGCACCTTATAAAACTTTACCTCAACCAAATAATACTTATGTAAACCCTGCTTGCAATGGAGGACAATTACTCAATACGCCAGATAATCGTTTTCCATCCAATTTAGCTAACTCTCCATATCAAATAACAAAATACGTTCCTTATTTTCAACCCTCGACTAATCCATCTTGTCAAACTGGGGCATATGTTGGAGATCCAATACATAGGTTTTACCAGATGAATCAACAAGTAAATGGTGGAAAAAATAAACTATGGACTTGGGTACATCAAACCGCTGGATATGGAAATGGAACACTAAAGCCAATTCATCAAGGGGCTTTAGAAATGGGATATTATAATATGGCCGCAGGTGATGTTCCTACTTTGAAATTTATTGCCGATCACTATTCAATGTCTGACAATTACCATCAAGCAATAATGGGAGGTACAGGCGCTAATCATATAGCTATAGGGGATGCAAATGTGGCGGTATATAGGAATAAAAAAGGACAATTAGCAAAACCTCCTTCAAACCAAATTGAAAATCCAAATCCAACGCCAGGTACTAACAATTATTACACTCAAGATGGATACCAGGGAGGAAGCTATAGCCAATGTGCTAATCCCACAGCTCCAGGAGTTGGTTCTATTGACCGTTTTCTAGGATCATTGCCATATACAACATTTAAAAACGGAGATTGTAAGCCAGGTGCATATTATTTACTCAATAATTACAATCCTGGTTATAATCCTAATGGGACTTTAGCCAATACGACAATTAATCCTTATACCGTTCCTCCTCAAACTTTTCCAACAATAGCTGATAAGTTGCAATCTCATAAAATAAGTTGGGGTTATTTCGGACAAGGATGGAATAATGGAAATCCCACTCCTTTGTACTGTGGTATTTGTGATCCTTTTCAATACGCTACTTCAGTAATGACTAATCCAGCAAAAAGGGCAAACCTTCAAGGACTTTCTCAATTCGAAGCAGATGTATCGAAAGGTAAATTACCAGGTGTTTCTTTTGTCAAGCCTGCTGCACCAAATGATGGACATCCTGGATATTCAACTCTAGCTTCTTTTGAGAACTTTACTGCTCGAGTAGTAGACAACATTATAGCCCAACCTAAATTATTTAAACATACAGCTATATTCGTTACCTTTGATGAAGGCGGAGCTTATTATGACAATGGCTATATACAACCTATTTCATTTTTTGGAGACGGTACTAGAGTTCCTTTGATGGTGATTTCACCTTGGACAAAACCTGGTTATATAAGTCATACTTATAATGATCATGTTTCTATAGTTAAATTTATAGAGTCTAATTGGGGCTTGTCTACTTTAACTTCTCGTAGTTTTGACAACCTACCCAATCCTATAATGTCCAAAAAGAATCCTTATGTTCCGCTAAATCGTCCAGCTATTGGAAATCTGATGACCTTGTTTGACTTTTCTCAT
>JAJYPT010000255.1 GCA_021795135.1 Actinomycetes bacterium | reverse complement strand
GGAACATGTTTTGTGGTGGGAAGAAGAAGCGACCAAAGTTTATATGATTATACTTTGGCCACTTATGACCCTCAAGATGCATTTGTACATACAGATGCAGAAGGTTTTGTCAGGTTGTGGGGTCTAGGAGTCCAAACTTGGGCTAAACGCCAGTGGAACAATACTGAAAAGGCTTAAGGGAAAATGACATTATGGAAAGGGCGACTAGGAGAACATTCTGCTAAGGAGCTAATGGATTTTACTCAAAGCATAGACTTTGACAAAAGGCTTGCTTTGGATGACCTTTTTGCTTCAAAGGCACATGTCAAAGGATTGGGAAAAGCTTCTATTTTGACCGAAAAAGAAGTTGAAACCTTATTGGAAGGCCTTGATGTAATAACTCTAGAGGTAAAAGAAGAAAAGTTTGTTTTTACCTCTGATGATGAAGATATACATAGTGCAATAGAAAGACGTTTGACAGAGCTATCTGGAGATACTGGTGCAAAAGTTCATACTGGTCGCAGCCGCAATGATCAAGTAGCTACAGCTCTTCGTTTATATGTCAAAAGAGAGTTAAAAGAAGTAGCTAAGCGAGTACTTTCTATGCAACAAGTCCTTTTACAGTTAGCTGAAAAACATCAAGGAACCTATCTTCCAGGCTATACTCACCTACAAAGAGCTCAACCTATTTTGTTGTCGCATCATTTTCTAGCCCATGGATGGGCATTAGCTAGAGATATAGATCGTATTATAGGCTCCATTAGAAGAACTGATGTGTCTCCTTTAGGTGCAGGTGCTTTGGCAGGGTCTTCTTTGAATTTAGATCCTAAATGGGTAGCTCATGAATTAGGTTTTCTAACTTGTTTTGATAACTCTTTAGATGCTGTATCAGATCGTGATTTTGTAGCTGAGGCTCTTTTTGATTTAACTTTGATTTCTATTCACCTATCTCGCATGGGAGAAGAAATAGTTCTTTGGTCAACTGAAGAATTTGGATTTATGCAATTAGATGATTCTTTTGCTACTGGTTCTTCTATGTTACCTCAGAAAAAAAATCCTGATATAGCTGAATTAGCTAGAGGTAAATCTGGTCGACTTATTGGCAACTTGGTAGGTTTGCTCACTACTTTAAAGGGACTACCTTTAGCTTACAATAGAGATTTACAAGAAGATAAAGAACCTATTTTTGATTCTATAGACACTATTAAGTTGGCTTTAAATGCTCTTACAGGATTGTTGCAAACAGCAGTTTTTAATGAGTCAAAAATGATCAAAGCAGCCGATGCTGAAACAAGTGTGGCTGTAGACCTGGCTGAATGGTTAGTACAGCGGGGAGTTCCTTTTAGAAAAGCGCATCAGATCATAGGTGGGCTTGTAAAAGAAGCTTCAGAAAGAGGCGTTCCTCTTTCTGAATTAGTTCAAGTCCATCCAGATTTAGGTGAAGAATCAGTTTTTTTATTAGAACCAGGAACTTCAATAAAGCGTCGTATTTCTCATGGATCTGCAGGACCAGAACCTTTTAAGATACAGATAAAGGATTTTATAACCCGTCTAGAACAAGACGCAAGACGTCTTGGAGTAGCCGAAGGGGAATGAAATCGTCTCTTGGTCAAATTATTCCACAAGATTTTTATTATGATCCCCCATGGGTTGTTGCTCCAAAGTTGTTGGGTAAAATATTAGTCAATAAAAAACTTGGGGTCTCTGGCAAGATAGTGGAAGTAGAAGCCTATGGTGGAGTAGATGACCCTGCTTCTCACGCATACAAGGGTAAGACTTTTCGCAATGCCTCGATGTTTGGCCCTCCAGGTCATCTTTATGTTTATTTTACCTATGGCATGCATTGGTGTTCTAATGTTGTATGTTTAGAACAAGGAATCCCAGGAGCTGTTTTGATTAGAGCATTGGCACCTTTGGAGGGTTTAGAAATAATGAGACAAAGACGTAATATTGCCATAGGCAAAAATCTTTGTAATGGACCGGCCAAATTATCTCAAGCTATGGGTATCACAAAAGATTTAGATGGTAATTCTTTATTTAATTCTAATCAAGATTTGGTGATAGTCCAAAATGAAAATCTATCTTTTTTTGAAATTTCACAAGGTAGGAGAATCGGAATATCTAAAGCCAAAGAACTGGAGTGGAGATGGTGGATAACAGAAGAGCCAAATATTTCCAAAACAGCTGTAAAAAATTAAGCTGGATTGGCAAATAAAGTTACATTTCCATCAAGTTCAACTGGTGAACTTGATGGAGGAGATTGAGACCATATTATCCCTGGGGTTGAGACTGAACCAGCTCCAGGAGGATCTTGTTTGTAAATAATTATAGGATTTAGTTGAGATGCTTTCACCAAAGCACTAGCTTGAGAAACACTCATCCCTAAAACACTTGGCATAGGGACCCCATTTCGTTTGTTAGGAAGAAGGTTTTCCCCTGAAGTTGGAAGAGGTGTTTTGATCCCAGGTGAGGTAATAATTTTTGGGAAATTACTTATAGCTACATTAGCAAGAGCTGCAGAATTATAAAGTTGCCAAATTTGGGCAGGCCAGCGACCCCCTGTAATCCTAAGAGGGGTTTTAGGTGGC
>JAJYPT010000254.1 GCA_021795135.1 Actinomycetes bacterium | reverse complement strand
CCAGCTATATGTAATTGAGGACCGAAAGAAAAAATAGTAATTATCAAACTGAAAATACTAGCTAATCTAATTAAAATATTTCTCCTCATTACAAATGGGACTATAACCAAAAATAACAACCATGGGATGCCTATATAGCCATCCCACTCTCCATTATTGCCGGTGAATTTACCCACAATACTTCCTGCCCAGGGAGGATAAAAATGAAGAAAGGGGGTAGGAACAACTAAATTTGCTAAATCTGTTACAAATACGTTTTTAGTCTGTAGTGGGCCATGAACAACTTGGATTCCAAAAAATTGTATATAAAGAGGATAGGCTACTAAGACAAGAGCTATAAACCCTCCTAAAACAAGTGGGCCAATTGAATATAAAAATCTATCTTTTACTTTTTCTCTATAATTTATAGAAAGCAAAACTAATAAAATTCCTCCAGCCATAGCCGTAGTAGCAACTATTTCTTCTGCAGTCAGTATCTCTATAGCTGTAAATATCCCCAAGGCCACTCCAATAGTCCAACGTTTAGAACTTTTTCTTATTATTAAATAATTTATTAGGAATAGCACCATGGGCGGATACCAAACAAAGGTTAGATTGACGTGTCCTGGAATGCTTTGGGCAATCATATAAGGACTGAATCCATAGATCAGGCCACCAATAAAAGCTATACTTCGCTTTTGTATAAAACTATTGATTGCAACAAAAGCAACAAAAGCTGAAACTGAGAGGGATAAAGTACTCAAAATATTAAAAGAAAATACTGGACCAAAGATCAAGGTAATTGGAGACAAAACAATGGCCGGAATAATTATTGAGGTATTCCACATAAGATTAATGCCTCTAGGAAACATCAAATAATTAGTCATTAGTGGATTATGAAAATGAATTAATTCGTAAGGAATCCAAGACAAAAACCACATAAAGCTATTTGCATCACCTTGTATACCTATCCATCTAGACATAGGATCTTTCCAAACGGCAGAAAACAACAAAATAGCTAAAGTGGTATATGCTAAAAAATATCCTGCATAGGATCTAGAATTACTTACCTTAAATTTGTTTATGGTCATCATTTTGACATCATCAATCCATACATCAATAGCTACAGCGGTTAGCAACCATGGAATATCGTTTTTACTAAATTTGATAAAGCTTAATTTTAAAATCTATGAATAAACTACATAAATTTTGTACTAGGTATCTTGATAATATAAATCTTATTCAAATTAATAAATTCATAAAAGAAAACAATTTTCTTGTTGGAATTTCTCTATCTCTTTTGTTTATCGTCGGTCTTGGTTTTTGGCTTGGATTTTATTTTTTCAAACCAGGTTCCCCCACAAACCCAGCTAGTATTACTTCTCGGCTCCTAGCATGGGATGGAGTATATTATCTTCAAATTGCCCATTTTGGATATCAGTGGCATGGAGTGACTAAATCTCCAGACTTTGCATTTTTCCCTTTATATCCATTAGTAGAAATATTTGCTAATTCGATAATGAAAATTGCTAGGGGGTCTTGGAATCCCTTAGTAATGGTTTTTCCTTCAATAATTTTTGGGATAGCTTCAATTTGGGTTTTTTTTGCTTTAGCAAAACAGTTTTTATCTGAACAATCAGCTCAATTTGCAACAGCTGCTTATGCTTTATATCCAGGAGCCCAATTCTTTTTTGCTGGATATCCAACTTCGCTTATTAATTTATTGACGCTTTTATCTCTATTGGCTTTATTTAAAAACAGGATATGGCTAGCTGCTATTTTAGCTGGATTAGCAACAGCTGCTGGCCCTTTAGGTGCCTTATTGTTGATACCTATAGCTATAAAACACCTAAAGAAATACTATATTACTTCAAATCATAACCAAACAATGATTTCCATTGCTAAAGAAGCATTATCCTTGGCATTTCTTAGTCTTATAAGTACATTTGGTCTAATACTTTTTATCCTCTATCAATGGATCATCATCAATAATCCATTTGCATTCTTACAAGTCCAAGCTAATTGGGGAACTAAGCCTTTTGCGGTTAGAGTTTATAACTTTTTCCACCTCTATCCTATAGTTGGAGGTAAGCATTTTGGATTTTTCCCTTCTTTGTTTTTCAAATATTCCCATCATCTTCCACAATGGAACGTCGAACGATCCTTTAACTCAATAATTTTCGTCATAATGATAGGTTTAATACTTTTGCTAGCCACTCAAGCCAATAAACAAAAACGTCTTTTGTACCTAATGTTATTTAGTATTGCTTGCATACTTACCTATGCTTGGACAATAGGGACCATTGAAGGACCAGTATCGGCAATTCGCTTACTCTACATAGTGGTTCCAGCTTTTTTAGGAGCAGGATTTCTTTATGAAAAAAACAAATTTATTTCATATGGACTATTGTTGGTATTTGCTTCAATACTAATGGTGCAAGCAGCTTTTTTTGTTAGTGGATATTGGGTTGTTTGACGCTTTATGATCAAAGTTGACAGTTCTAGGACTAAAAGAAGTCGAAATTTAATCAAAAACTTGGACTTTTGTTCGCATCATCTATTGGAACTATAATAACTTTGGGAATGGTCTTTACATAAGGTAT
>JAJYPT010000253.1 GCA_021795135.1 Actinomycetes bacterium | reverse complement strand
CAAGACTTATTCCTGATTCAACAGTTATGACCCCTTTTTCAAAATCACTATCTATAACTGAATTTAGACCAGAGGTCAAAAGAACACTTCCCCCAGCACTTTGGGCAGCATCTCCATAACTACGGCCCATGCCTCTAGGTATTATAAATGGCTTAAAGGAACCTTTATCAAGTTTATTATCTGATGAAACTATATCAATTATTTGTGCTGCAGAAGGAGAAGTTTTACCCCATCCAGTTATTGATCTAGTGGACATATACTCCCAATCCAAAAATAGTTATCCATATAAGGCCAAGTATTTGCAAAGGTAGGTCTTTGGTAATTATGTCTTCAGGCGAAGTACCAAGACCAGCATCAGCTAATAAAGCGTATCTAAAAAGTGACATAACAAATGGAATAATTGATAATTCAAAAAATACAGCCCCTGTACCTGAAACACTAGACTTTTCAAAAGCCCATAGACAATAACCCGCTACGACTACAGCTGAACTTACTGAACGAATGTAACGAAGATATTCCAAAGAATATTCTCCTAGGGCCTTTCGATGATGATGGCGTTGATCACCTAATTCTAAATGTTCTGCAGAGCGTTTTACTGTAACTATAAACAAAGCCACAAAAGAAACTACGATCAAAAACCAATCTGATAGGTAAACATGAGTGATAATTCCACCAGCTATTGCTCGTAAAATAAACCCACTGGAAACAGCTGCTAAGTCAATAATGGCATGGTGTTTGAGCCAGAAACTATAAGCAACAGTTATTGCTACATATAAAACCAATATCGAGCTAAATACAAAATTTCCTACAAACAAAGAAGCAACTATAGATCCTAACAAAAGTATAGATCCAATAAACCATCCTAGTGATAAAGGAATTTGTCCAGAAGCTATTGGTCTTTTAGATTTAGTTGGATGAAGTTGATCTGCTTTTATATCCAAAAGATCGTTTAGGAAATAAGTACCCGAAGCAGCCATTGAAAAGATAAAAAAAGCCATCAAAGCTAACAAGAATTTTCCAGGCATTATTAATACCCCAGCGGCTCCTGGAGCAGCAAAAACCAGGATGTTTTTTAGCCATTGCTTAGGACGAGCTTCTTTGATAACTGATTTTAACAATTGAGAAATTTTGTTTTTTGATTGATTTTGTTTTGGTGATTCGAAATATGGAGTAGAAGAAGTAGGTGCTTGCAAAGACCCTTGTTTTCCTTTTGTTGGATACAAGTATGTATCAAACTTGTATGATGGTAAATTGTCATAAATTTAAAAATCTGCAACCACAATTTTTGAATGACAGTGGCAAGCATTATTGTTAGTTTACAAACTGTCATAATAGTAAATCTTTAAGATTATATACCTCGAGTGTTATTTTTGACTGCTACATACTTAGATAATTATTTAATCATTTATTTATAATTTGTAATTGATTCTCTTTGATGGCAATACAAGTGGCAAGATTGGAATCTAATGAGTTTAAAATCTAAAAAAAAATACCGCGAACTAAATGTGGGTGATGAGGCGAATATAGATAGACCCTGGTGGCAAACCATACTAGGGCGTCCTTTGAAAATTTCTGATTCAGGTAAAGAAAGTCTAATACCAATTACTGGACTTGCTGCATTGTCTTTGGATGCCTTGAGTTCTGTTGCTTATGGTCCTGAAGCCATAATTTATGTATTAGCTGCAGCCGGTTCTGGCGCTTTGAGACTTTTACAACCCATTACTTGGGTAATAGTTTTTCTTTTGGTGATTTTAATTATTTCCTATCGCCAAGTAATTGAAGTATTTCCTCATGGGGGAGGCTCATATGCGGTTTCAAGTACTTATTTAGGACCTCTGGCTTCCAAATTAGCTGCGGCTTCTTTGATTGTAGATTATGTTTTGACTGTTGCGGTATCAATAGCTGCAGGAGTTGGAGCTTTGATCTCGGCTTTTCCAATACTTGCTCCAGATAGCTTAATTCTGAGTTTGGCAATTCTAGCAATTGTTACTTTTGCCAATCTTAGAGGGGTAGGAGAAAGCGCTAGAGCTTTTATTGTGCCAACGTTGGTATTTATTGTTGGCCTTTTGGTAATTATAGCTATAGGACTTATAAGTCCTAGTTATCCTCATGGATATCCAGCTATGGGGGGCAATGTAGCTCTAGGGACACAAACTATAGGTATTTTATTGATCTTGAAAGCTTTTTCTGCTGGTTGTAGTGCTTTGACTGGGGTTGAAGCTATTGCAAATGGGGTCCCTTTATTCCGAGAGCCAAGAGTCAAGCGAGCGAAAAATACTGAATTACTTTTAGGTATCATTCTAGGAATAATGTTATTGGGTCTGGCCCATTTGGGGGTAGCTTTTGGTGTAAGACCAAATAATATTCAAACGAGTTTAAGTGAAATCATGTCAGCTTCTGTAGGCAGGGGTTGGCTTTATTATACAGTTGATTTAGCTACGACTGTTATTTTAGCTTTGGCTGCTAACACCTCTTTTGGAGGACTGCCTATCTTGGCAAGTCTATTGGCAAAAGACAACCGTCTTCCTCACCTTTTTTCCATAAGAGGAGATCGGCTAGTTTACAATTATGGAGTAATTGTTTTAGCGGGGTTATCAGCTGTATTA
>JAJYPT010000039.1 GCA_021795135.1 Actinomycetes bacterium | reverse complement strand
CAAAATATATCCACTTTTTAATTAAAAAACTTGCAATGAAAAAATTTGTTCTCGAATCTAAAATTAAGTAAAAAAGATAGTCTCTAACTTTTGATCAAAAGTTAGAGACTATCTTTTTACATCTTTCTATAGACAAGAAAAGACAACAATCATCCCGCACTAGCTGAAGCAGAAACATTTGAAGATATAGTTTTCTTTCTTATGCTCAACATAATCAAACCAGCACAAATAAGACCTACTCCTAATACCAGAGCAGTTGTAAGGAAACTTCCCCTTGCTTGTTGTTGAAGATAGCCTCCAAGATAAGGGCCTACAAAACCTCCAAGATTTCCTATAGCATTGATCAATCCCATAGCCATCCCAGCCATAGAGACGGGCAATACCGTAGAAGCAACTGTCCAAAATGGACCATCATAAGACAAAGACCCAGCCATTGCAAAACTGACTAAAACCAAGGCAAGCAAAGCAGCAGAGGTTCCAATATATATAGAAAGAACTAAAGTGATTGCTCCAAGTATCAAAGAACCAAATACATGCAATGAATATTTTCTATCTTTATCAGACCAAGCCCCATTCAGCCAAAGACCAACCATAGCAAATAGATAAGGAATAGCAACCAACAAGCCCACTATTCCAAAACCTTGCTTTGAAAGTTCTTTTACCAAAGTGGGCAACCACAAAGCAAGACCATAAAATCCAATTTGAATAAAAAAATAAACAGCTACCAATTTCCAAACATTGGTATTTTTTATAACATCTCTAAAACTAGAAGCAGGAGGGAGCTCTGCCTGTTCAGCAGCAATAGTAGTTTCTATATAATTTTGCTCCTCGGGCGTTACCCATTTCGCTTTGTGTGGGTAATCATATACCATCAACCACCAAATAGGAGCAGCAATAACAAAAGGGAAAATTCCTTCTATGATAAACAAGGCTCTCCAAGATGCAAAAGTTAAAATCCAACCAGAAAGCGGAGCTGTAATGATAGAAGCAATTGCAATATTCATAATCCAAAAAGCATAGGCTCTAGCTCTTTCTTTGGCTGGAAACCAATGGCTTATCAGGACTAATATAGCTGGCCATATACCCCCTTCTGCAACCCCAAGAAGAAATCTAACTATTAGAAGTTGGCTATAAGTATGAACGATTCCACTAGCTGCAGCAAAAACTCCCCAGATCAAAATCATAATTCCTACAAATTTTTTAGCGCTCCAATGTTCGGCTAGATATCCCCCTGGAATTTGCATAAACAAATAGCCTATAAAAAAAATCCCACCTGCTAAGCCTGCTTGAGCTTTTCCCACATGAAAAGCTTTTTCTATCCCGCTAAAGGCAAAACTAATATTAGTTCGGTCCATAAATGAAATTATGTAAACCAATATGGCAACTGGGATTAATCGAAACCATCTAGTTTTGCCAATTGAATCTGAATCTGGAAACGCTGTAGCACTCACTTTGGACTCTCCTCCTTGATATTTAGCCCTCAAAGGGATCTAAAACAATTGAGGCAACTCTTAAGAATTATCTTATTTTTAGAAAATAGCTATCTCCAAAAAAGATATATCTTTTCTAAAAATAATTCAAGTGTGAGACTTCTAGCTAATATATTGAATTTAAATTTCTCAACGCCAAAGTCCGATTCAACAACAACGATCATTACTTGAGATTGACAACTTTATCTAAAATCTACCCCAATTGACAAAAGCATAATTGTTTTGTCAATTGGGGTAGATTTTTCCTATTCTAAGCAAGTCCTTTTAGCATTAGATGCCAATACATAAAAGGAAGACCATAGCGCTTAAGCAGCCACATATCATATCGTTCTTTTTGAGTATTGATGACAGGAATTGTTGGATAAGGCTTCATATCATAGTCAAACTCTGCCAACAGCATCTTGTTCCGAGCGGTAGTTAGTGGGCAAGAAGAATAGCCATTGTATTGTTTAGAAGGAGTTTTATTTGACATTATTGACAACAAATTAGAAACAACTATAGGTGCTTGCTTTCGAATAGCTGCACCAGTTTTAGAAGTCGGCATGCTTCCAACGTCTCCTAAAGCAAATATATTAGGCCATTTGTTATGTTGAAGACTATATTTATCTACATCCACATAGCCAAAAGGACCAGTTGAAAGAGGAGATTTTTTTATCCAATCAGGGGCACTTTGAGGAGGGGTAAAATGCATGAGATCATAATCTAGACTAACTTTGTTATGATCTTGGTTTGTATTATCTACCATTACCAGTTTTTTTGAAGCTGAATCTATTTCTACAACTTCATGTTGGAATCGCACATCTATATTGTACCTATCTACAACTTGTTCCAATACTTTAGAAAATTCCGGTACCCCAAATAATTTAGGGCTAGGAAGCACCATAACAATATGAAAATTATCTAAAATTCCCCTTTTTCTCCAATAATCAGCTGCAAGATATGCAATTTTTTGAGGAGCTCCAGCACATTTTATTGGAGTAGAAGGAATAGTAAAAACAGCTGTTCCACCCTTGGCTGTTTTTACCAAATCCCAAGTTTTAGGGGCAAGTTCGACACTGTAATTGCTCGATACTTCTGTGGTTTTCAATGCTTGTTCAGCTCCAACAACTTGGCCCCAATCAAGTTGAATACCTGGACAAACTATTAAGAAGTCATATCTGATCGAAATTTCATTAGAAGTAGTAATAATTTGATTATCTGGGTCAATTATTGTAGCACTATCTTTTATCCAATGCACTCCTTGAGGCATCACATCAGATTCTTTACGTATTGACTTATCAACACCTACTATACCCCCACCAACTAAGGTCCAAAAGGGCTGATAATAAGCAAATTCAGAAGGCTCAATTACAGCTATATCTTTCTCTTTTGCTTTTCGCAATCTTGCAGCTACAGATATTCCTGCTGTTCCTCCTCCTATAATTACAATCTTATGATGAAGTTGAGCTTTTTTTATTTCTGTCATAATGCTCCTTCAATTGGAAAATATAACTTCTACCTCCTCATAATCTTATTACCAAGTTAGAAAAATAGATATGGCAACAGTTGTAAATCATGTCTTATAATTATAATTTAGATTGCAATTCTAAATAAAGAAGCTAGATTACAAGTATCAAACTAAATCAAATAATATAACCTAGCTTCTTTATTTTAGATTTAGTTATATAGAAACAGTCCAACGCGGGGGTTGCTTGTCTTTAACTCCATAGTCAGCTGTTGTAGCATCAGTCCTAGCCCTTTTATTCGGGTCTTGAGTCGGAGCTCTTAGTCGGCGAGTTTCAACTTCCCAAATCCAACCACTTATGATGACATCTTTGGGGATAAGGGGATGGTTTCTGAATGCCTCTACTGTTTTTATGCATGTTTCATCCACATCGTCCATCATTCCAATCCACTTTGCAAATGCGCCTTTTCCCAACTTCAGCTCTGGCAATGTAGGATCTAATATGATTTGGTCGGTGTCAATGCCTTTATCTTGGAGTTGTGTTTCCAAAGCTCTAGCATTAGCACATAGCATTCCACATTGGGTATGTTGGACAACTACAATTTCTTTAGTACCAAAGAAATTGCAAGTCAACATTGCTGAACGAATTGCATCATCAGTAATAATACCGCCAGCATTGCGAAAACAATGAGCATCTCCACCTCCTGGTGGGGTATCAACATGAATACCGAGGGCCTCATCTATTGGTAGTCGCTCATCCATGCAGGTAAGTACAAACAATCTACGATTATTGGGTCCATCCGGACCATATCGCCGTCGTGATGCCCATTTATCATAAGCCTCTATACGAGCAGTCAGCTCTTCTTTCATGCTCAGCATTTATAATTTCTCCTAATAAAAGTTTTATAAGTACCAATTTCATAAGTAATAACTTATTGACTTAGAACCTTCTGCTACTCAAATCTAGCATAAAAACAGATTATAACAAGTTTAAAATCGTATTCGCAGATAGCAATATTGGTAATGGTGAATATTAACATTGCCATTTGTGATACAAGAAGACATAAAAACAATTAGTACAATAGAAAAGTTTATTTGCTATAAGTATTTTTAGAATTCCTATTATTTTAAAATTAAAATTTGCCATAATTAAATCTTTTAGAATTAGATAAAAATTTGGGTAAAAATACTTGCATCGCATCCAACTTAGAGAGTTCTTTTAAGCTTTAGACTGTATGAAACATTGATAGTTTGTAAGGTATAGACATGGATATTGATCACTCTTGGGAAAACATCAAAACTTATTTGAAAGAATGGGACATAGCAATCTTTCCCAACATTTTAGAAAAAACTCCATCCACAATAACAACTTCATGGCCTAGACCAGATCCAATAGGATTTCTTCAGTTAGCAAAAAAACTAAACATAGATATCATCTATCTACAATACATTTACTTCCCATCTGCTTCTAATGGATCTCATCCCATAGAACCTAATAGAAAAAGACTTCAAAAACTTACTTTGGAATTTATACACCAAGGGATAGTCCATGCTTGGAGTCAAAATATAGATGAAGAAACAAAAAGTGATTCATCCCACCCAAGCAATCTCAAGCTATCTTTGATAGGTACAAAAAACCAAAAACAACTCACAAACCAATCTGAGTCAACAGCCCAATCTAGCCAAACTTCACCAAATCTTATCCAAGATACAGATCTTGTATCTAGTTCAACAACAGAAGATATATATGCAGATCTACAACAAATTGAAGATCCTCAGTGTAAGCAGCTATGGGAAAATAACTATCTTGAATGGATAGAATTTTTAGTAAACGAGCCAAGTATATGGAAAGCTAAATCTAATTCGGGGAAAAAAGATCTCATAGAAAAACTACTTCCTGAACTATATTCAATGGGTCCTTATTGGATTGGAGTAATGATCAAAGAATTAGAAGTGAGAATCCAAAACGAGATCCAGCCACGAGAAATTCGTAAGGCATATCAAAATATAGATTCTTTGGTCTTAGAACTCTCACAAGAACAAGTTTTTGCTGGGCTTACAAAAATGTCAGAACGACTAGGTAGAACAAAACAGTTCTTGTTGGATAAAACTGGATTCTACGAAGAAATACTGGCAAAGAGAATCCTCAAAAGAACAGAAGAAGTCATTCGACAAAAAGAAGCACAAAAAGAACAAAATGATTTTGAGCAACTAGCTCTTGATTTATCTCAAGATGACTTATTTTGCGCGGCAATTCTTGCTTCGGAATTGATGGAAAGAACAAGAGATTTCTTAGTTGAAAAGATGGGCTTCTACGAAGACGAACTTGGTCGCAAACTAAGAAAAAGAGCAGTAGAACTACGAAAACTTAATCAAAAATAAGATATATAGATAATTTAGATACCTTTGTGAACAACATCAATTATTTTTCTAAAACATTGAGAGTTGTTCACAAAGGTAGGCCTTTTTTATCAAAGCGTGCCCAGAAACTCCTAACAATCTAACCTTTTTGCCTGAATTTCCTATCTGGGTCCACAAGCTTTTTACATAGGGAAGAATATCTTCAGCTAATTGAAGAGGTTTTGGAGTACTAACTTGTTTTGTAACTTGACAAAAGTCTTCAAATTTAACCTTCAAAACTATGACTTTGGTTAATAATTCTTTTTCTAAAAGACGCTCTTGTAAACCAATAGTCAGATCTTCAAAAACAAGTTGGATGTCTTGTTCTTTTTCTAAATCATGAGCAAATGTTTTTTCCTTGCCAACAGATTTAATTACACGATTTGGTTCTACAACCCGAGGATCAATACCTCTTGCTAGTGCATATAATAATTTTCCTTTGTCTGCAAAAGCATCACTTAGCTGATCTATGGTCAATTTTCTAAGATCTAATCCTGTTTGTACTCCCATTTGATTCAAACGAGCTTGTGTTACTTTTCCAACTCCAAAAAATTTTCTAACAGCAATACCATCTAAAAAAACTTGTGCTTGGGTAGGAGAAACAACGGTAAGGCCGTCTGGCTTAGAATAAGAAGAGGCAACTTTAGCAATAAACTTATTATAGGAAACTCCAGCTGAACAGCTCAATTGTGTATTTGCAAAAATCTCTTTTTTAACCTTGTCCGCAACTATAGTAGCAGAGGTCTCTCCAAGATAATTCCAAGTAACATCTAAGTAAGCCTCATCAAAAGAAACCGGTTCTACAAGATCTGTATAATGGCGAAAAATAGCCATTATTTGGTTAGAAACCTCTCTATAGATTTCTATTCTAGGAGGTATAAACACAGCATGAGGACATAGTTGATAAGCTCGCTTTGAAGACATAGCTGAAGAAATACCAAACCTCCTTGCTTCATAAGAACAAGCTGCAACAACACCCCTACTATTGGGAGATCCTCCAACAATTACAGGTTTATTTCTCAAACTAGGTTGGTCTCTTTGCTCAACTGAGGCAAAAAAAGCATCCATATCGATATGGAGTATTTTTCTATTTAGTTTTTGGTTTTGAACCCTTGCAGTATTCAAATCAGACTATCCACTTCGAGCTATATTTTAAGAGTAATTTTAGTTTCACTATTTTTTCTCAAAAGTATTCTATTTCTCAAAAAAGCGCTAGCATCGTAATAATCTTTAAAACTCAAAAATCTTTAGATGGCATTTTCAATAAATAAATCCAATCCTTTAATATTTTAAGGAGAAATTCAATTGAATAAAATTGATCTATCTGGAATACATGTACTAATAACAGGAGCTTCTAGTGGACTTGGCCTTGCAATGGCTAAAGCGTTGCTTGAAGCCAAAGCCAGTGTTGTGTTAGTAGCAAGAAATGAAGAAAAACTAAACAACAAAGTTCAACACTTCAAAGAAAATGGACTTGATGCTCATGGAGTTGTCTTTGATGTTCGGGATGAAAAATCTATTGAAAATGGTTTGAACTGGGTTAAAAACAATTGGGGTACTTTAGATGTTTTAGTCAACAATGCAGGAATTGGGATGAGAAGTGTCAATCCCAAATTTATGATAGAACCTAAACCGTTTTTTGAAGTCAGCCCAGAAGGTTTCCGTAATTTGATAGACACTAACCTAACAGGTTATTTTCTTGTCTCTCGTAGCTTTGTTCCCTTTATGATTGAAACTGGAGGCGGAAAAGTTATAAACATTTCAATGAATCACTCTACCATGAGTAGAAAGGGATTTATTCCTTATGGACCCTCCCGAGCAGCTACTGAATCTTTATCTACAATTATGGCTCAAGATCTACTAGACCTTGGTGTAACAGTAAATATGTTATTACCAGGAGGAGCTACCGATACTGGAATGATTCCACAAGAATTGAAATCTCATATCCAGACACCTCTTTTGTCTCCTGAGATAATGGCTGATCCTATTGTCTATTTAGCTTCTGGAAAATCCGATGGAATTACAGGAAAAAGAATTGTAGCTACCGAATTTTCTCAATGGGTAAAGGCATCTCAAGAAAAATAGTTCCTACTTAGATAGATAATTATTTATCCAACTCACTAACGTGGCTTTACCTTGCCATAACTTTGATAGGCAACAATAGACAATAAGGAGGTAGAAAGAAGTTTTGGAAAGAGTTTCCAAAAAGTACTTCTTTTTATTTACAATATGTCTAACTGGATGCTTTTAAATATTCCCTTGATGGTAATTATCCCACTTATTTTGATTCTTACTTATGTTAATTTGATTCTAAAAGACAACAAGCAAGCAACTAAAGAGGCTTTGCTATATGAAATAGAACAGGAAAACAAAAAGGCTGCTAATAGAAAAGCCGCCTAGCTAGGGTGGCTAGACATAGAAAAATAGTCTCTACTTTTTAGATCTAAAAAGTAGAGACTATTTTTATTTAATATTTTTTTAGTACTAGATAGAATTATAAATAAGTATCTAAATTGAGAACAAAAATTATTTTCAACCTATGAAACATTATCATCTAAAGCATAACAAATAGCATGAATTACTGCTAGCATGCGTTTTTAATGTCCACCCAAAATTCCCCAATGGTATCAATTGATAATTTTCGAATGGATTTAGGTCAATCCAGGATAATTAATAATTTATCTTTTGAAGTATACGAAGGAGAGACTTTCGGATTTTTAGGCTCTAATGGTTCAGGGAAAACCACCACACTTAGAGCTCTTTTGGGAATCTATAAACCTACTGCAGGCTCTCTTTGTATAAAAAAGAAGCCCTATCACCCCTCTATGGGGCATCTATTGGGGTATTTGCCTGAAGAAAGAGGATTATACAAAAAAGAGACGGTTTTGGATACAATGGTTTTTTTTGGTCAGCTCAAACAAATGAGTTCTGCTAAAGCCCGTAAATGGTCTTTAAATTATTTAGAAAGAGTTGACCTTTTGGATAAAGCAAATACCAGAATAGATCGCTTGTCGGGAGGTCAGCAACAAAAAATTCAGCTAGGCGTTACTATAATAAACGATCCCCAATTGTTGATATTAGACGAACCGACAAAAGGGCTAGATCCTATCAATCGACGATTATTAATGGAAATTATTGAAGAACGTTCTAAAGCGAACGCAACAGTTATTTTAGTTACCCACCAAATGGAAGAAGTAGAACGGCTATGCGAACGGATTGTCTTGCTAAAAGATGGAAATCGACGTCTTTATGACACGGTAGACAATATACGCAATCAATATAGTTCAAATATCATTGAATTAGAATTTGATGGAAATATTATTGTAAATGATTTTTTATTTCAAACGTCTTCTTTGACTCATAATTTTGCCACATTGATTCCTAATAAAGATGTTGCCACATCTAGCATAATTAAATACTTATCTAATCAAAATGGACTTAATATATACCGCTTTGAAGTAATGAAAGCTTCCTTAGAAGATATTTTTATCGATATTTACAAAGATGATCAAAAAGAAAATATATCAATATGAGCCATATACGGATCGTTTTTAAATTTGAATTTTCAAGAATAATTCATAAAAAATCTTTTTGGATCTCCACCCTAGCTTTTCCTCTGTTGATTGCAGCCATATTTGGGCTTTCTTATTTTTCTCATCAAGCTTCATCTACTTCTACCCAAAAAGCAGCCCAAAGTAAATTTTCGATAGCTATAGAAGATAAATCCCATCTTATTAATCCTTTGATTATTTCTCGCTATGGTGCTTCCATAGTAAAAAATAAAGCCCAAGGTATTAGTGAAGTCAAATCTCGTAAAATAGATGCATTTTTCTATTATCCTCCTAACCCTACAAAACAAAGCATCAAGATATTCGCTAAAGATGTAGGACTAGTTCAAAATTATAAATACAGTACAGTAGCTTCATCAATACTCAAGACTAGTCTGGCTATTTCGGTGGGTTCTTCTGAGAAAATGCAACTCTTACAACACAGTCCAAAAACCACTTTGACAACCTATGTAGGTAAAAAGCAAGCTAAAGGATTTGGAAGGGTTATAGTACCGGGAATCTTTTTAATTTTTTTCTATATAACAATCGTTCTACTTGGAAATCGAATGTTAACTAGTACTACTGAAGAAAAAGAAAATAGGGTAATAGAAATGATCCTTACTTCAATTAAAGCCCGTTCTTTGATAATTGGAAAATTTATTGCACTAACTATAACTGGTGTCATTCAAATTTTAGCCATATTGACCCCAATTGTAATTGGATACATATGGTTTCGATCCAAACTTCATATACCAGGGGTAAATTTATCTCAAATTAGTTTTGCTATTGGACCAATTATTGTAGGAATGGTTGTTTTTATGTTGGGTTATTTGTTATTTTCAGCTATATTGATTGCCATTGGATCAGCTGTTCCTACTGCCAAAGAAGCTGGTAGTTTCTTTGGTTTTACAATTATGGCTATGCTTGTTCCTTTCTATGCGCTAAGCGCTATAGTTACCAGTCCTAATCAACTAATAGTAAAAGTACTAACTTATTTTCCTTTGACCTCTCCAGTTACTCTTTTATTGAGAAATGCGGTGGGGAATCTATCACTTTATAATGAAGTTATTGGAATTGGCATCTTATTTATAAGTGTCATCTTTACTGCTAGATTAGCTTTGCGTACTTTCAATTATGGGATTTTAGAATACAGTCGTAAAGTTGGAATAAAAGAACTTCTAACTCGGAAAAATTGAAATTTTTAACTTAGTGCACCAACATGGAAAGGCCTATAACAAATAGCAAAAGGCCAGTACCTCCTATTTGATAACGCTCTTTAATTCCTTGGGCATATTGGGCAACAAAAAATCCAGTTACCACAGCTATAGATCCAATAACGGCCAGAGCTGTTATATCTACCTCGCCATGCCATCCATAGCCCAAACTCCCACTCAAAGCAGATAGACCCATTACTGCTGTACTAGTTCCAATTGCATTGCGTAGAGGAAATTTCAATCCATACATCAAAGCCACTAAAAATAAAATTCCTCCCGATGCTCCAATAAGTCCAGAAATATTTCCAATAAAAAATCCAATTGCTCCAACTCCAATTATCATTTTCCAAGAAGGATTTCTATTTAATTCTTCAATCGATGGAGGATTTACGAGAGGAATATTGCGCCATCCATGAAATAAAAAATTCCAAGATAGAATAACCATAAAAGAACTAAAAAGTATATCTAGCCAACTAGTTGGCACATAATGAGCCAAAATTACCCCTGTTTGGGCTCCTATGGTTGCACCCAACACGAGTGGTATAGCTTTTTTTAGCTTTACATTTCCTTGACGTTCGTAACTCCAAGCAACCACCAAAGAAGTTATTACATCTACGGCCAAACTTGTACCTACAGCAATGCGAAACGGAAGATGCAAAAACAAAGTCAAAGCAGGCACAACTACCACAACCGCGCTAGCTCCAGAAAATCCTGTAAGAGCTCCTGTAAATAAACCAATCAATACAAAAAAAATCATAATTTGCCTTTAGATAAAAAGCTTGAGTTAAAGTCAAAAGAAAATATTATTATTTTTTTATATTTTTGATAAATAAAAAATAATAATAGAAAAGATATCTACAAATATTTAAAATATATATAACCAATATTTATAGTTCTTAAAGATTTTAATGATTGTTCTCAATACCTAAAAGTAAATTAAATATTGAGAACAATCAAAAAAAAGGGGGTATTGGGGAGATATTTTATTTGTTTCAAGGGGGCGGTCTCGCTACTTTGAAACAATCTTTAAATATCATTCTGACATTGCATAGTAGTTATAACATTGACCTTGATTTATTGCTTTTGTGTACTTATAAAAAAGGCCATATTCAGTAACTACATTCATAGAATCTCCTTAGCTGTAAGCATCTGCATGAAAAATAAAAGACGAAAATTTAG
>JAJYPT010000252.1 GCA_021795135.1 Actinomycetes bacterium | reverse complement strand
TATTTGTTTTATTGCTGGGTCCATATCTGGTGGGATAACAAGTTGAGAGTCCAAGTTTAACAATTGCAGCCTTAGAAGAGCTGATTTCATCAAGGGTTGTTCTAATAGTTAGTCCTAGTGGTATTATATTACTTAGTATTCAAGCATTCATAGTACACAAAGCCAATATAACAACAGATAGGTTTGGGTCTTTTGTAATCAAAAGTCGCTTTTCGTGGTGGGAGAATCTCTAGCTCAAGATCTAACTTAGCTGTTCCTATATGGCGAACAAGTTTTCTTTTCTAAACTTCATCTACTGGTTCTTCTCATGAAGATGTAAGACTTTATAAAAAGTCAAATGTACTTTTTCTTTATATTGAAAGATGAGACTTTTAGTGTTTCACGTGAAACACTAAAAGTCTTTTTAACTTTTTCTAAATAATTATTGAAAATTATAGTATTTTTATAGTAGTTGTTATCTCCAAACTGGAATAGGATTTACCATTCGTAGGTCTGATATAAAAGTGAATGTTTCACGTGAAACCAAGAAAATATGAACCTTAAAAGAGTTATAGCGGTGGCTAATCAAAAAGGTGGCGTAGGAAAAACTACCACAGCAGTTAATTTAGGAGCTAGTCTTGCAGAATTAGGATATCGAGTGCTAATTATCGACCTCGATCCTCAAGGAAATGCCACTACCGGTTTAGGTGTAAATATAAAAAATTTAGAATATTCTGTTTATGATGTTCTAATTGGAGACATTCCAGTAGAAGATTGTATAGAGCCAACTGGAGTAAAAGGACTTTTTATTGTTCCTTCAACTATAGATTTAGCAGGAGCTGAAATTGAACTAGTTCCTACCTTTAGTCGAGAATTAAAACTTAAAAAGGCTCTTGAAGGACCTAAAAAAGATTTCGATTTTATTTTAATCGATTGTCCGCCTTCCTTAGGGCTTATAACCGTCAATGCTTTAGTAGCAGCCGATGAAGTATTTGTGCCAATCCAGTGTGAATATTATGCTCTTGAGGGGCTAGGTCAATTATTGAGAAATGTTCAATTAGTAAAAAACAATATTAATTCGAAACTACAAATCACTTCTATAATTTTAACCATGTACGATGGGAGAACTAAATTAGCTGACAATGTAGCTTATGAAGTCCGAAAACACTTTGGTTCGAAAGTTTGCAGAAGTGTTATTCCCCGCAGTGTTCGTCTTTCAGAGGCTCCTTCTTATGGGCAACCTATTAGTATTTTTGATCCCACTTCTAGAGGTGCAATAGCTTATAAAGAATTAGCAAAGGAGATTAGCAATGGTTAGGCAATCTGGACTAGGGAAAGGACTTGATTCTTTAATTCCTGCTTCTATAAGCAGTCTTGAATCTCAGACTTTCTATAGAGAAATCCCTATAGAAAGCATCCATACTAACCAATATCAACCTCGAATTCATTTTGAAGAAGATGCTTTGGTTTCTTTAGCTGACTCAATAAAACAAGTTGGAGTTTTACAACCTGTTTTGGTTCGTGAATCTCCTCGAGGTAGTGGATATGAACTAATAGCAGGAGAAAGAAGATGGCGAGCTTCTAAAAGAGCAGGATTAGAAACTATTCCTGCTATCGTAAAAGGAGTTTCAGACTTATTGAGTTTGGAACAGGCTTTAATTGAAAATATTCATCGAGAAAATTTAAACCCATTAGAAGAATCGGTAGCGTACCGACAATTAATAGAAGATTTTTCTTTAACTCATGAAGAAATAGCAGTCAGAGTAGGAAAAAGTAGAGCTGCTATCTCTAATAGTTTGCGATTATTACAGCTTTCTGGCGGGGTTCAAAAACTTCTTATTTCTAATCAACTTTCAGCCGGACATGCAAGAGCTCTACTGGCTATTTCAGACCCTACTAAACAAGAAGAGATGGCTTTACGTGTAATAAACGAAAAGATGTCTGTAAGAGATTTAGAAGGCAGTTTAAAGCAACCTTTAGAGTCATCAGAGGTTTCTGAATCTTCTAATGCAAATCTTAAAAAACCTAACTCTAGTACCACTTTGGTGCCAGCAGGTATTTTAGAGTTAGAGAATTTATTATCAGATAAGTTACAAACAAATGTAAAAGTGGAATTAAAAAAGAAAAAGGGAAGGGTTGTAATTGAATTTGCAACACTTGAAGACCTACAAAGAATTTATCATCTATTGATTGACTGATATTTAGAAGAATTATTTCTTTTTATTGTCTGATCTAAATCTTGCTTTTCTTCTAAAAAACTAGATCCTAACTTTCGCACTTGTAAGGAAAAATACATCTTTGTTACCTGGAATTTCTTGTTTAATAATTTTTATTTTAGGTGACAATTGATTGGTATATGAATTTTTATAATAACTATCGTCGTTATTCAAAAATTGGATACCTAAGTCCTATAGAGTATGAACTATCATTAGCTCAAGGTGTAAAAGCAACATAAGAATATGTCTACTTTAACTGGGTAGCCCCAATCTCTCAAAGTATTCCCCAGACGATCTAAAAGAGATACAAAGAAGTCTAAATGGGAGACCCAGAAAGACCCTTGGTTATATGATTCCAGTGGAGAAACTTGCCGAACTCGTTGCGCTGTCTAGTTGAAACGCCCAGGACATCTCATAAGCCTTC
>JAJYPT010000038.1 GCA_021795135.1 Actinomycetes bacterium | reverse complement strand
CCATGGTGGATTTGTAAGAAGCTCTGTTGAAGAAACTATTGAAATTATCGCAGCTGCTCATGTATATACAACAAAAAATTATGGACCTGATCGAATAGCAGGATTTTCCCCTTTGCCTGCAATGTCGCAGGTATCTTTTTCTGCAGGAGTTAGATTTTTATCACTTTTAGGTGGAGTAATTCTTTCCTTTTACGATTGGTATGCAGACCTACCTCCTGCTTCTCCTCAAGTATTTGGAGATCAAACCGATGTTCCAGAGTCTTCTGATTGGTGGAATGCTTCTTATTTGATTATATGGGGAACCAATATTCCCATTACTCGTACTCCAGATGCTCATTTTATGGTTGAAGCTAGATACAGAGGACAAAAAGTAGTCGTAGTATCACCTGATTATTCTGACCATACAAAATTCGCCGATGATTGGCTACCTGCACGTCCAGGCACCGATGCTGCTTTGGCAATGTCTATGGGACATGTAATTTTAAAAGAATTTTATGTAGATAAACAAAGTCCATTTTTTACTGATTATGTAAAACAATATACAGATTTACCCTTTTTGATAACTTTGACTAAAAGACGAGATGCATATGTCCCCGACCGCTTTTTGAAAGCAAGTGATCTTGGCCAAGTTAGTGAAAACAATGATTGGAAAACAGTTGTAATAGACTCAAAGACCCAACAACCTTATGTGCCTAATGGCTCAATTGGCTTTCGATGGGGAGAAGAGGGAAAAGGCAGTTGGAACCTAAAATTAGGAGAGGTAGATCCTCTACTTAGTTTTTATGATCCTCAGGGTGATTCAGTTGAAATTGATCTAGTAAATTTCGATGTAACTCCTGGGCAATCAAGTGGAATCGTCCGACGGGGGGTACCTGTTCGAAAAATTGGAGGACAACTCACAACAACAGTTTTTGATCTATTACTAGCCAATTATGGGGTAGGAAGACCTGGTCTTGTGGGAAACTGGCCTACTGATTACCAAGATGAATCCTCTCCTTGTACCCCAGCATGGCAAGAACCAATTACAGGTGTAAAAGCAACAGATGCTATTCGCATAGCTAGAGAGTTTGCCCATAACGCAGAAGTTTCTGGGGGAAGATCCATGATAGCTATGGGAGCTGGAACTAATCATTGGTATCATTCTGATCAAACTTATCGTTCTTTTTTAGCTCTGTTACAACTTTGTGGATGTCAAGGCAAAAATGGTGGAGGTTGGGCTCATTATGTAGGTCAAGAAAAAGTAAGACCTCTTACAGGGCTTTCTACACTAGCTTATGCTAATGATTGGGTAAAATCAGTTAGACATCAAACTTCAACTCCATTTTTCTATCTAGCTTCAGATCAATGGAGATATGAAGGTTTTGGACCTTCTATTCTTGCTTCTCCTTTAGGTAAAGGTCTTTTTGAATCTCAACAGTTTGCAGATTGTTATGCAAAAGCAGCCCGAATGGGATGGAGTCCTTCTAATCCTTTTTTCAGTACAAACCCTCTAGATATAACAGACCAAGCACAAGCCAATGGAGTATCTATCCAAGACTGGATAGTAGAAAAACTAAAAGATAAAACTCTAAAACAAGCTGCTACTGATCCTGACAATCCAGCTAATTTTCCCCGTGTACTTACAATGTGGAGAGCAAATATTTTAGGATCAAGCGGAAAAGGACAAGAATTTTTCCTCCATCACCTATTGGGAACCCAAGCTTCGATTAGAGCTAAAGAAACTCCCATTCAAGACCGTCCTCAAGAAGTTGTTTGGAACGAACAAGCTCCTTCGGGAAAATTAGACCTTGTTACAACAATTGATTTTAGAATGACAGGAACTTGTCTCAATTCCGATATTGTCCTACCAGCTGCTACTTGGTATGAAAAACATGACCTTTCTTCAACAGATATGCATCCATTTGTACATGCTTTTTCTCCAGCAATTGCTCCTCCTTGGCAAAGCAAAACTGACTGGGATTGGTTTAGTTTGTTGTCAGAGAAATTTTCTGAATTATCCAAAACCCATCTTGGGATAAGAAAAGACATAGTTATGGCTCCTCTAGCCCACGACAGCCCAGATGAAATCTCTCAGCCTAATGGAAAAGTCCTAGATTGGGCACTCGGTCAATGTGAGCCAATTCCTGGCAAAACTATGCCTAAGTTTGTAATTATTGAACGAGATTATCCTAATCTAGCCCAAAAATGGAAAGCTCTTGGTCCTTTACTAGAAGAATCAGGCGCCAGTCCCAAAGGAGCCCATTGGGACCTAAATAAAGAGGTCCAATACCTAAAAGCCAAAAATGGAATAATCAAAGAAGGCATTACTAAGGGTCGCCCATCAGTAGAGACAGACAAACAAGCTTGTGAGGCTATATTAGCCTTGTCAGGAACGACCAATGGTCGTTTGGCCTTAGAAGGTTTTCGTTCCTATGACCAACGTTGTGGGACTAATTTATCAGAACTTGGACTATCCAATAGTCAAAGTCGAATTAGTTTTGCCGATACCCAAATACAGCCTCGCAATGTATTTACCTCTCCTGAATGGTCTGGAATTGAATCTGAAGAACGTAGATATAGTCCTTTTACAATAAATGTTGAATACAAAAAACCTTGGCACACCCTAACAGGACGACAACATTTTTATCTTGACCATGAATGGATGTTGGAATATGGAGATGCCTTGCCAACTTATCGACCTCCTTTAGCTCTAGTACAACATTTCAAAGACCAAGACACGATAGGCGATGGAGCTAAGGAACTATACGTACAATATCTTACGCCTCATTCTAAGTGGTCAATCCATTCTGAATACCAAGACAATCTCTATATGCTTACCCTATTTAGGGGAGGTCCAGTAATTTGGCTCAACAATGATGATGCAGACGAATTAGATATAGCAGACAATGATTGGATGGAAGCTGTAAATAGAAATGGAGTTATTGCCTGTAGAGCTGTTGTTTCTCATAGAATCCCTAGAGGAGTTTGTTTGATGTATCATGCCCAAGATAATCACCTACAAGTTCCAATTTCAGAACTTTCCCATAAAAGAGGGGGCACAGATAATGCTCTTACTCGAATTATGTTCAAACCCACCCATCTTATAGGGGGATATGCTCAGTTTAGCTATGCCTTTAATTATTACGGTCCAACTGGATCTCAAAGAGATTATGTAACAATTATCCGCAAGCGCTTATCCAAAGTAGAGTTCTAATGAAAATAATGGCTCAAGTAGGCATGGTTATGGCCTTGGATAAATGTATTGGTTGTCATACTTGTTCTGTTACTTGCAAACAAGTATGGACGAATCGTCCAGGTGCTGAATACATCTGGTTCAATGATGTAGAAACCAAACCAGGGATAGGATATCCCAAAAGATGGGAAGACCAAGTAAATAATAAAGGCGGCTGGAAACTCAATAAAAATCAAAAACTCAAATTAGCCTCCGGAGGACGATTTTCAAAGCTATTGAGAATCTTTTCTAACCCCAACTTGCCAATAATTGATGATTATTACGAACCTTGGACTTATGATTATGAAACCCTAACTACTGCTCCGGTTAGCAAAAATGGACCAGTAGCTACAGCACATTCAGCCCTTACTGGCAAGGAACTAGACCTTCAATGGGGACCCAACTGGGAAGATGATTTAGCTGGAGCTCCAACTCGAGCACTTAATGATCCTAATATGGCAGGATTAGAAGAAAAAGTAAAGATGTCATATGAACAAGCTTTTATGTTCTATCTTCCTAGAATCTGTGAACATTGTATGAATCCTTCTTGTGTTGCTTCTTGTCCATCTGGAGCAATGTATAAACGCGAAGAAGACGGCATTGTTTTAGTTGACCAACAACAGTGTCGAGGATGGAGATTTTGTGTTTCAGGCTGTCCCTATAAAAAGGTCTATTTCAATCATAAAACATCCAAGGCAGAAAAATGCACTTTTTGCTATCCCAGAGTAGAAGGCGGACAACCCACTATTTGTTCTGAAACTTGTGTAGGTAGAATACGATTTTTGGGCATAGTGTTATACGATGTAGACAAAATCAACGAAGCTGCTTCTACTAAAGATCCAACCAAACTCTTAGATGCCCAGCTGGACCTATTTTGTGATCCTTTTGATCCCAAAGTTATAAAACAAGCCGAAGCTGACAATATTCCCCAAGATTGGATTCAAGCAGCTCAAAAATCTCCTGTTTATGCTCTAGCCAAACGCTATAGAGTAGCTTTGCCCCTACATCCAGAATTTCGCACATTGCCTATGGTTTGGTATGTCCCTCCCCTGTCTCCTGTACTTGAGGTTATAGAGCCGGAAAAAGATGGATCTACCGATCCTGATAATGTATTTCATGCAATTGACAAGTTGAGAATACCTATTCATTACTTAGCTAATTTATTGTCAGCAGGAGATGATGAGGTTATAAAAAATGTACTAAAACGCCTAGGAGCCTTGCGCTCTTTTGAACGCAAACGCCAACTCAGCGGAACAATAGATGATTCTTTAGGCGCTCAAGTAGGTCTAGGCTCTGCTGATTTAGATGATTTATACCAACTACTAGCCATTGCTCCTTATGATCGAAGATACGTATTGCCAATTGCTCACAGAGAAAGAGGAGATGAGCTATTGCTTTCTCAAGGAACATGTGGAATTGATTTTGAATCGATATCTGTATCTAAAGACAACCCTCAAAAACTTGAGTCTGTACCGATAGAATTTAGAAGGCGCAAATGATCAAAATAGGTCGTAGAACAAAAGCAGCTGCACTAATTGAAGGAATTGATCGACGTAGTGTTTTTTCTTTTTGTTCAATATTGTTATCTTATCCATCTCCTTGGCAAAAAGAATTAGAACCCGATCTTAAAAAATCTCTTTCAGCTTTCAACCCGGGCTCAGTTAAAGATAATTTAGAAACTTTTTTTCACTATTGGCTTGAGACTTCTGAATATGAACTAGAACAAAATTATGTTGATCATTTCGATCTAGCAAAAAAATCAAGCCTTTATTTGACCTGGTATAGCTATGGCGATAAACGAGACAGAGGCCAAGCATTAGTGACACTAAAACAACAATATAGACAAGCTGGCTTTGAGCTGGAAGAAGAACTTCCAGATTTTCTTCCAGCAATATTAGAACTAGCAGCTCACAGCTGTGAAGAAGCTGGAATAGCTTTGCTAGAAGAACACAGAATAGGAATAGAGCTATTACGCCTTTCCCTAATAAATCAATCTTGTCCCCATGCAGCTTTATTGGAGGCTATTTGTCTTTGCCTAAAACCATTAGGAGAATCAACCTCTAAAAGAATAAGCTATCTAATTGCCCAAGGACCCCCTAATGAAGCAGTAGGACTAGAGCCATTTGGTCCACCTGAATTATTAAAGTGAGGCTAAATTATGACTTCTTTTGAGATAATAATTTGGACAGTTTTACCCTATGTGGCCATAACTATATTTATAGTCGGACATATTTGGAGGTATCGCAAAGATAAGTTTGGCTGGACAAGCCGTTCTAGTCAATTACAAGAAAAGAAAATCTTAGCTTGGGGATCTAACTTATTCCACTATGGGGCCCTAGCAGCTATAGGTGGACATGTTATTGGAATTTTGATTCCTCAAAGTTGGACTCAAGCAGTAGGTATTAGTGAAAGTCTTTATCATAACTTTTCAGCATATGCAGGAGCTATAGCTGGATTAGTTACTTTTGTGGGCTTGGTAATACTTTTATATAGAAGAATATCAAATTCAAGGATTGGACCAACTACAACTTCTGTGGATTTGGTTGTCTATAGTCTACTTACCATTTTGATCATATTGGGACTTAGTATGACTATTGGAGTGAACTTACTTGGACCTACCTATAATTACCGCCCTACTGTAGGAGTATGGTTTAGAGACATCTTCTTGCTAAATCCACATCCCTCTCTTATGGCTAATGCTCCTGAACTTTATCAACTACATGCTTTTTTGGCTTGGTTTTTGTTTGCCCTTTGGCCCTTTAGCCGTTTAGTGCATGTTTGGAGCGTTCCAGTTTGGTATATAGGACGTCCCTACATACTTTATCGAAGTCGTTATAAAACACCACCACTAGGTGAACCTAGCCTAGTTGAGAGCTATCCAAATACTAGTAATCCAAAAATTGATTAATTTCAACAAAAAGATAAGATAAATTGACATCCAGACAAATCTCAAGCATAGAAAAACTTCCCCCCGGTTCTTTTTCTTTTGTAATGGCAACAGGAATTATATCTACAGCTTTATATATATTCCACCAAAATTTTCTTTCTTGGCTGTTGCTGGCAATTTCTTTAATTGGCTATTTCGTCTTATTGATTCTGTATGTATTAAAAATTATAAAATTTCGAGAAAGATTTGTCCAAGATGGACGTTCTCCTGGTAAATCTTTTGGATACTTTACGATAATTGCTGCTACTAATGTCTTAGCAGCTCGATTGATTCTTGCTCATTTTGCTAATTTTGCAATGATTTTATGGGTAATAAGTCTACCTATGTGGCTAATCCTGACCTATTTAATCCCAGGGGTTTTAATCCTTGAAAGCAGGCAAGAAAGCATTTTGAAATATGTAGATGGAAGTTGGTATTTATGGGTAGTTGCAACTGCATCAGTAGCAGTAGCAGCTGCTGTACTTACAGCTCCCTATCACAATCTTGCCCAATTTCTTAGTGTTATAGCTGTAAGTTTTTGGTCAATTGGAGTAGTTCTTTATTTAATGCTTTTAGGACTGGCCACCTTCAAACTCTTAGATGCCCCAGTAACAATCCAAGGACTTGCCCCTACTTATTGGATAACAATGGGAGCAACTGCTATTTTGACCCTGGCTGGATCAAGAATTTTAATTATGCCATTGTCGGTTTCTATATTGTCTCCGACAAAAGAAGTAGTATCAGGAATTACCTTTATGTTATGGTCTTATGGAACTTGGTGGATTCCTATGTTGATTGTATTTGGCATATGGCGACATCTTATAAAAAAGCAACCCGTTGCATATGAAGCTGGCCTTTGGAGTATGATATTTCCCCTTGGAATGTATGCAACAGCTTCTGAGTTATTTGGAGATGCTACTCACTTAGATTTTATGAAAACAATTGCTAGCTATGAAATTTGGTTTGGACTACTAGTATGGGTAATTTCTTTTTTTGCAATGCTATTTCGAGCAGGCAAATTTCAATTCTCTAAATCTAATTAGTTTAAAGAATTCGACACTGCACTTGTCAATATATTTGGAGAGCTAATGTTTGGCCAAAAATATCTTAGATGTCCACCTGGGCCCAGTATAAATACTGATCCGTTCAAAGAACCAGCTGCCACAATATTTGAATAATTTTTAACTGTATTTTTTTCTACTAAAGATGGCTTTGATAGCCAATTCCAATTTGTGACTTTAGAAGTTAAGTCTAATTCTTTAGATATTGTATTAATTTGAGAATTAGAACTCGAATAAGATTTATTACTTATAACTATAATTGGAATTTTACTTTGAGATTCCACAGTGCCAACATTAGAAAAAGTATTCTTACACCTACCATTACAAGCCCCAGTTACAAAAACTAACAAAGTTGGCCCACTGTCAGTAATGGGGCCATGTATTAGAACTGAATTTTGATTTTTCAATGCAAACGAAGGTGCAACTTGGGATCCCTTAGGCCAAACTTGATTCGGAGGTGGGGCCACAGCAGTTGTGGGGGGAACAAGTTTTTGCAAAGGCGCAACAAATTGTTTCCTAGTTACCAAAGCAAATACCACAGCTATCATTGAAGCTGTAAAAGAAACTATTACAACTATTTTTCCACTAGCAGACCTAGATCCCCATCTAGAGGTTGAACCATATTGGTCCATATCTAGCTCAGGGCTTTTTTTAGTAGATGATTTTTCAGTATTGGGTTGAGAAACTGGCATAATTTACTTTCTTATCTAAAAAATTTAATACAACCATATACAAGCAATTACCTTCTTTATCTAGGCGGTACTAGCTTTAGAAAGCAGCTTTAGGTCATGGATAATTTCTCTTTTGCCAAAAGGAACTCCCAAACCTACTCGTTCATATCCAGATTTGCTAATTAAATAAACAGCTGTACTGTGACCACTTGCTGATTGAACACTTATTTTGTAATTACTCCAAACTTTTGAAATTTGACCAAGAGTGCCATTTAGCCAATACCACTTCATATTCCATCCATAGCGCTGAGCAAATGCATCAATATTAGAAGCAGTATCTCCTTGGGGGTCTGTGCTTACAACTACAACTTCTACCGGCAGATTTTTTATTTTGTTTTCTATAGAAGCCAACTGCTGTGCTTCTATAGGACAAGTTGTAGTGCATAAAGAATCCATAAACGTAACAAGGACAACTTTGCCTTTTTGTTTGGACAAGGAAAAGTTGTGTCCTTTTTGGTCTATCAAAGTAAAATTAGGGGCTTTTTTAAAATGAGAAGGCCACAGAGCATTTCCCACTAGAGGAATAGTTTTTTTAGTATTGGTCTGTGAAGTAGAAAATATTTCATAGCCAGTGATTGAAACTATTGCTATGGCAGCTCCTACTAATACTTGAAATAATTTTAGTTTGATCCTCATTGCCTAATTTTCACGCTAGCTAGATTTTTTTGCCAATAGGGCTTGTTTGGCCTCTAGTGCTGATATTTCATCTTTTTTAGACTCACTTGCTAGCCATTTTTGTAAAGAAACAGCAAATAAGACATCAAAAGGAATCATACTAGGAGCCCACATTATTGCAGCACCTAGTTCTTGACTGGCTAAAGTAGAAGCGATAGTAGCATGAGCTTGATGCAAATAAGGACTATACAAAGGAGCAGTGGCAAAAGTAAGAACTATTCCTAAAATCCAACAAGCTAGAATTCCTCCAAAAATATAAGGTATTTTCTTTATTGGAGAAAGACTTACCTGTACTGGAGGAGAATCCAAAAGGGTAGAAAAATAAAGCATTCCTACAGCCAAAAAAGTACTATGTTCAAAGTCATGTAAAGAGTTGTACTTAAAAGTAAGATCATAAATCGCAGGTATATGCCATATCCAAAGATCTAGGGCAAAAATACCTAGAGCAACTCCAGGTTTGGTCAAAAAAGAAATAATTTTATTAACATAGTTTTTAGAAAGAACTTTATTTGCTATCTCCCCAAGTCTTGGGCGAATAGATATTGGAATACCTTCATACATAGCCATCCAAGGTACTCCAGCTAAAATAAAAGGTGGAACTACCAACAAAAGAAGCATGTGTTGGCCCATGTGCCAAGAAAAAGAAGTGACCGAAAGGGCATCGACAGGAGATTCCAAAGCTAAAAAAATACCCAAGACTCCCATATAAAAAGATCTTTTTTGCCATTTGGCACTAGGGGTAATAAAAAAAGCCTTCTTAGAAGACAAAGACTTATACCCCTTTGTATATAAATAAAGAGCTAGCAATAACGGCACGACAATTTGAACTTGCAAAGACCATGATTGGGGATTTAGCCATATTCTAATTAAATTCATTGTCTCTCCTCATTTATCGCTAAGTAGATCTTGATAATTAGCAATAAGATATAACTTTTAAATATTTTATATGTAAACATTTTATTTAAACTATATTTTTGTTTCTTTGGCTATTTTTAGGGTCTTTCGACTCTTTATCATGTTCAGTTTTTAACCAAACTGCAATCATAACCATAAATGTAATTCCCAAAATGGCACTTGAAAAAGTTTCAACTATTGACAGCCATAGCTGTAGGTTTAGTTTTCCCACTGCCAAAGGTGTTGCCCCTGACGCAGCTGTAATAGCTAAATTAGGCATAGCTGAAAGCCAAGCCATATCAGCTAAATTGGCCAGCATGGCCACAGCACCTAAATAAAAAACTCGCTTAATTGGACTCAATTCCATTCCTCCAGGGCCAGGAGGGGTGATTTGAGACCAAAATAATAATCCTATAACTAAAGAAAATACCTCTATAGCCCAAATAAGTACTTCACTTAGTGGTTCTGTTAGGGTATTTGGCCAAACATACAAAGAAGAGACATGCCAAGATATAAGTAAAAAAGAAAAAACAATACCTATTGGGATGGACCCAAATGCTTTATTTATATTTTGGTGAGATCTTCTCAAATACGGTTTTTTCAAAAGTAACTTCAACAAAGTTGTCCGAGTTTTAGAAGGAGATTGGTACCACAATGGAGCTAGAGGAAATCCCAAAACAACCAATGGAGCAACTATTAAGGCCAATATTTCACTTTGGGCAATATGGAAAATTGTCTCCCAAGGTGGTTGGACAAATGGCAATGAGATAAAGTCAATTACACCTAAAACAATCCCAGTCCAAAAATAGGACTTTTGAAGTTTTGTTATCTTTTCCCCACGATATCTATCACTTTTTAGAATCTTTTGATATTTATAAACAATAAATATCGTAGGGAAAAATACAATTGATAAAAGTAAAACCAAAACTACCGAAGTAGTCATAACAGTTACGAGTCCTAGCTAGGAAGAATTGCCATTATAATAGCAGCTAGGGTAATCCAATACCAAAAGTATCCAACAAGTTCTACATCTACAGAATCTCCCATAGTATAACGTCCCTTTAGAATTCTATTGAATAGACCTATTCCAAAGAAAAGACCCAGTACTAAATGGAAAGTATGGTATCCAGAAAGAGCATAAAACGAACTTGCAAATCCACCATCTCCTGGATGCATCTGCAATTGGGTCCATACGCTAATTTGATACAAAAACTCTATGATCCACAAAACCAAAGCAATACCTATCCCTGCTTTGAGCTGAGATTGATTGCCTTTGCGAATACCTTTGTCCCCCCAACGATAAGCAAGTGAAGACAGTATTAAAATTGCAGCTAAAATATAGCCTTGAGAAGCTGGAGGAACCTGTAGTCCTTTTGGTAACCACATGTTATTTTCATTCAAAGTCTTTAGGTAAAAGAATGCAAAAAGCAAACAAACCATAAAAACAATGTCAGAAGCCAACAATAGCAATACCGTCATGCGATGCTGGCGCTGTTTTACAGATAAAGGCAGATGATGCCCTGTTCCTGCTGGCTCGTTGCCAGGCTTAGAAACCGATGCTGTTGCTGTCATTTACTAACTCCCATTCATAAACTTGTAATAAAACTGATTCAAGATACAAAGACTCTAGATTTTGCTTCACAGGGGTATATTTAGACCCCTGTGAAGGATGCATAGATTTAGAACTAGGTCTAGTTACGAGTTCCATTTTTTAAGAAACCTCCTGATGAGCTGCTGGTTCTAAGGTCTCATCTTCATGAAGTGGTATTCCATATTCATAAGGACCAGCGCTTATAACAGGTATCTCTTCAAAGTTTTCCAATGGAACAGGAGTTGGAA
>JAJYPT010000251.1 GCA_021795135.1 Actinomycetes bacterium | reverse complement strand
AACCTTCAAAAACATATGTTGTCTTTTTATTCTCCCAAAATCACTTGTAGGATCATAGTGCCAATATCCATTTTTATAATAATGATAATGACGACTGCGAACTACTGCCAAAGCTTGGAATCCATTGAGTTTAGTACATCCAGCTTTTGGAATATTGAGTCCAGAATAATGATCATATACAGGATAAGGAAAATATAAACTTACTCCACCCAAAGCATTTACAACACCTTGAAAACCATTAAAGTTTACTTCTACATAATGATTTATGGGAATACCAAAATCTTGCTGAATGGTTTGAATAAGTTTTTCTGGTCCAGCATTATAAGCGGCATTTACGCGGTTTTTATGATTTGTTCCAGCAAGATTGACAAATAAATCTCTAGGAATAGATAACAAAGAGGCTTTATGGGTCGAAGGATCAAGGTGCAAAATCATAGTTACATCGCTTCTTTGACCTCCATAGACAGCAGTGGTACCAAAAGCATTTACTTGTGATTTTTTAACATGTTTTCTTGAATCAGAACCCACAAGCAAAATATTCATTGGCTTACTCGTAGAAGAAGCCGAAAGACTTGGTAAAGATAATGAATTAAGTTGACCTACCCTATAGCGCAAATAACCATAAGTAGCTGCTGATACAACAAGTGCTATGATCACAACTATATAAGCTGCATTCAATAACTTATTGTGCCTACTTTTGTTTTTCCGTCTAGAGCCAACACTATTGGCAGAACGTTGTCCGGTTCTCCTAGTCATTACTGATACTCATTTTTATAGTTTTAGCCTTTGATCTAAATTTTGGAATTTTATTAATTCTCCTCAAATTAGATTAGTAAATTTTTTGTCTTTAATTTATTCGCCCAATCTTAGATGAAAAACTTCACCACTGCTAACTGTCTTGATGCACATGCCAACTTCTACCAATAATCGGCCTTCGTCATCAATATCTGAGGCAATTCCTTCAAGAATTTCTCCGTCATCCATTTCAATTTTGACCCTAGACCCCAAAGTTGAACAATTCTTTCTATAAAGACTTTTCAAAAGAAAAAAGTGGGATTTATCTATCAAAGCAGAATATTTTTTGTCTAAGGTTAGCAAAAATTCTTCCAAAAAAATACTAACTTTATTTTCTTTACCATTTAATTGTTTGATTGAAGTAATTTCTGATCTCAACTGAGGTGGAAATGCTTCCAAAAACTGGTCGTCTAAATTTAAATTCAATCCCAGTCCAACTACAACTGATGGCAAAGAGCCCATCCAATCAATTTCTGTAAGTATTCCTCCGAGTTTGAAACCATCTATCATTAAATCATTTGGCCATTTAAATTTAGGAAAAATACCATAGATATCTTTAGAAGTTTCAGCAGCAGCTTCAGCTACTAGAGCAGAAAACCAAAATAGAGGGATATCTAAATTAGTTGGCCTAAACAACAAAGACACAAGCAAAGAAGCTCCCTTTGGTGCAATCCAATGTCGAGCTTTTCTACCTCTACCTTGGCTTTGTTCATCTGCCCAAGCTACTAGTCCTTGTTTGGCTCCTTGTCGAGCTGCTAGCAAAAGATATTGATTTGTGGAATCTAAAATATCAAAATGATGAATTTTACCAAAGTTACTATAAGCTAATCTATCTACATTATCTGGGCTTGCCCAAGTTTTTAAATCAGGAATTGCTTCATCAAAGGACTCAGTGGATGAAAAACGACTATTCTTAAAATCAAAACTTGGAATACCGTGTTTGGATTCAAACATTAAACCTCCCTTCAAGACCGTAATAGAAAGGTCTATTTTTTTAATGTTTTCAAAGATATTAATAGCAAATAGAGGAGAAATTGCAGTTCGTATCATTCGAACGTGCAAAGAAATGGGTATAGCTACAGCAGTAGTATACTCCGAGCCTGATCGTAATTCTATGGCAACTCGTATGGCAGATGAAGCTTACTTCATTGGAGGAAGTAGTGCTTCACAAAGTTATCTAAATGTTGACTCTGTACTTTTGGCACTATCACGATCCCAAGCAGATGCCCTTCATCCGGGTTATGGATTTTTATCTGAAAACGCAGACTTTGCCCAAGCTGTCGCAGATGCAGGAAAAGTCTTTATTGGCCCCTCTCCTAGTGCCATGAAGGTAATGGGAGATAAGATATCGGCTCGAAAAACAGCTGAGGAAGCTGGCGTACAAGGAGTTCCAGGAAGATCTCATTGTGTAAATTCAGCACAAGATGTAATAGATTTCGCACAAGAAGTAGACTGGCCTGTAGCTATAAAGGCTGCCTATGGAGGTGGCGGAAGAGGAATGAAGGTTATAAATTCTGCTTCTGAGGCAGAATCGGGAATTGAATCTACTCAAAGAGAAGCTTTGGCTTCTTTTGGCCGATCAGAAATTTATTTAGAAAAATATTTATCTTGGCCTCGTCATATAGAAGCTCAAATAGCTATAGACAAATTTGGTAATGGGATTTTTTTAGGGGAACGAGATTGTTCTTGTCAAAGAAGACACCAAAAATTATTAGAAGAATGCCCAGCTCCAGGATTGAGTCCTAAAGTACGCCAAGCTATGGGACAAGCTGCGCTCAAAATAGCAAAGCATTGTGGATATGAAAATTTAGGAACCATTGAATTTTTATAT
>JAJYPT010000250.1 GCA_021795135.1 Actinomycetes bacterium | reverse complement strand
AATACTGACTACTACCAATTTTTATTACAGCTTTTTGCATAATATAAGTATATAGCCTACCAAACATTTCCCTATCTGTAAAGGATTAAATAAAACTATGCCAGTGCATAGCCCTTAATTTCGTCTATTGCTGGGAAATCTGGGCCTTCCCATAGATTTTGAACGCTTCCATCATCTCTAAGTACTAAAATTGCAGGAAACGAAAATATATCATAGATACTAGCTATTGCATTTCCCTCTCTTGTTTCTGCAGATGAGACCTCAACACTAACACTACTCCCTTCCAGTCCTTGCCTAAGTTTACTAATAAACTCTTCTAAGGAAGAATAGTGCTCTGAATTTTTCTTGTAAAGAACTACTACTTTCATCTATATGTCTAACAGACTACTAGAATAACCATAATCATGTCAAGAAAATTACCATCAAAAAGTTATTTATTTTTATTGCTAACTACATCCAGTAGTTGAACCACAAGACATACAAACGTAACACGAGCCAGATCTTTGGGTTTGATTACCACAATTAAAGCATAACGGTGCTGTACTATCACCGGTATTTAGTTTAGGCTCTAAATCAATAGTTATATTATTCTCAATCTTTTGTGACTTACTTTCTGGTTCACTATCATTAGTAAATTTAACTTCTTTGCTCCCTACAACCCAATTATTTAACAAATCCAATTGTTTATCGTTATCATTTATGTCCATTAAACCAAGCTCTAGTTTATCTTCAAAATCTAAATAATCAGCACCCAATCTACGTACAATATAATCTGTGATAGAGCTGGCATTTGGTATTTCTGGATCATTAGTTATCCCAAATGGAGCAAAAGCTGTTCCTCTGAAAGCCTTAACATACATTTTTAGAGGAACACCAAATTGTAATCCATGGCTCATACTCATAGCAAAAGAATCCATCAATCCAGAAAGAGTTGAACCTTGCTTGGAAACATTAATAAATACCTCTCCTGGAGTACCGTCTTCATATTCACCAACAGTAAAGTATCCCTCCAAGTCAGAAATCTGGAATTTATAAGTTTTCGAATTTCTAACTCTAGGTAATTTATGCCTAACTGCTCCTTTTAATATAATTTTATCCTTTAGATCATCGTTACTTTCTGGCGCTAGTGAAACAACTGAAGAACTTTCCTTTTTAGCCATACTAAGGGGCTGAGCAACCTTACAATTGTCCCTATAAATAGCAATGGCCTTTAGACCCATCTTCCATGCATCAATATGTAGCTTTTCAATATCTTCAACACTTACGCTTTCTGGCATATTGACGGTTTTACTTATAGCACCAGATAAGAAAGGTTGTACAGCAGCCATCATTTTTACATGACCTTGATAGGATATTGAATTATCTCCCATTGAACATCCAAACACACTCTGATGTTCTTCTTTTAGATGGGGTGCTCCTAATATTGTTTTCTCAACATCAATATACTTAACAATATCATTAATCTGTTGGGAATCATACCCTAAAGCTTTCAATGCCCTTGGAACTGTCTGATTAACAATATTCATATATCCTCCCCCGACTAATTTTTTAACCTTAACAAGGCCAAGATCAGGTTCTATACCAGTAGTATCACAGTCCATCATTAAGGCAATTGTACCAGTAGGAGCTAATAAACTTGCTTGACTATTTCTAACACCATATAGCCCAGCTAAACTCAAGGCTTCATCCCAAGTACTTAATGCCGAATCAAGTAATTCTTCGCTAACAAAACTAGCATCAATCTTTAGTACTTCATTTCGATGCATTTTCAAAACATTCAACATAGCTTTTTGGTCCTTAGCATAATCCTTAAATGGACCGACCTTTTTAGCTATTTTAGCGCTAGTTAAATAAGCGTGACCGGTCATGAGTGCTGTAATTACTGCAGCCTGTGCTCTACCTTCGTCGCTATCATATGGAATTCCTTGAGCCATCAATAAAGCACCTAAATTAGCATACCCTATCCCAAGTTCTCTAAATGCTTTGGCGTTTTTAGCAATCTTTTCTGTAGGATAATCGCTATATCCCACCAATATCTCTTGGGCCGTAAAAAGCACTTCAATTGTATGCTTAAACTCTTCAATAGCAAAACTAAAATCATCATTTAGATACTTTAATAAATTAATTGAAGCTAGGTTACAGGCAGAATTATCTAGATGCATATATTCACTACATGGATTACTGGCGTTTATTCTACCTGCACTAGGTGTTGTATGCCATTTATTAATAGTTGTATCAAATTGCATACCAGGGTCAGCACATTCCCATGTAGCTTCAGCAAATTGCCTGAAAATGTCTCGTGCCTTAAGAGATTTAATAATCTTTCCATCTTTAACTGCCCTCAAATCCCAATTATCACCAGATTCTACTGCCCTCATAAAATCATCGGTTACTCTAACGGAAATATTGGCATTTTGGTATTGAACGCTAAAAGAATCTTTACCATTAAGACTCATATCCCATCCTAGAGATTGAAGATCTCGGGCTTTTCTTTCTTCGATAGCTTTACTCCAAATAAATTCTTCAATATCTGGATGATCAACATTCATAATGACCATTTTGGCGGCACGACGCGTCTTACCACCACTCTTAATGGCGCCCGCCGAAGCGTCGGCTCCTCTCATAAAACTT
>JAJYPT010000249.1 GCA_021795135.1 Actinomycetes bacterium | reverse complement strand
CCGCCTAGAAGGAGAATCTGATACTTTTTGTGTCAATATTGATTGTCCTGCTCAAGCTGTTCAACGTATAGCTTATTTTGCATCTAAATCTGCTATGGATATTGAAGGGTTAGGAGAAGCAAGGGTAGTTACTTTTTCTAATTTAGGATTACTCAAAGATGTAGCCGATATTTATTATTTAAATAAAGAGAGCCTATCTTCTTTAGAAGGATTTGGAGATAAAAGCATTGATAATTTATTATCAGCTATAGAAAAATCCAAAACTAGGCCTTTAGAAAGACTTTTAATTGGACTGGGAATTCGTCATTTAGGCGAGACCAATTCTAAGATAATTGCCTCTAAATTTGGTCATTTAGATGAGATTATAAAAGCTAATTTTGAAGACATTGTAGAAATCGAAGGAATTGGTCCCAAAATTGCAGATTCGATTGTAAGGTTTTTTGCTTCACCTCACAATCGTTATGTTATAGATAAATTAGCCCAAGTAGGGGTAAATTTCGAAACGTCAAAAACAGTTGAAGTTGAACAGAATTTAAAAGGTTATTCCATAGTCCTTACTGGAACCGTGCAAAATTATTCTAGAACCCAAGCAGAAGATTTACTACGTTCTAGAGGTGCAAAAGTAACTTCATCAGTATCTTCTAAAACGACCTTAGTCATAATAGGAGATTCTCCTGGCACTGCCAAGATAACCAAGGCAACTTCTTTGGGGATAAAAACTATACCCGCAAGCTCTTTTGAGGCTTTGGTTGAAGGAAATATTGACCTCAAATAGGAAATATTGTAAATTTATTTGATAATCATCCACCCATCTTAGGAAATTATTAGCTAATCTCAAATTGTGGCAAGCTCGCATATTATCGATCAAGTAGGTAGAGTTTTAGGACAGAGATACTTACTGCTATCTCCGATTGGAACTGGAGCTTCTGCAAATGTATTTTTGGCCAAAGATAATAAACTATCTCGCAAGGTTGCTGTAAAGGTTTTACACCCCGGACTTTCTGATGAGTCCTTCTTGAAAAGATTTCGTCTTGAGGCTCAAATTGCTGCTGGTTTGAGTCATCCCAATATAATGAAATTATATGATTGGGGAGAAGACCAAGATGGCTCTTACCTAGTTTTGGAATATCTGGGAGGAGGAAGTTTAAGGTCTTTGTTAGACCAAGGAAGTCCTCTTAGTCCTTCTCAAGTAGTCCAAATTGGAATTCAGGCTTTAACTGGTCTCAATTATGCTCATAGACGAGGTTTGATACATAGAGATATCAAACCAGCTAATTTATTATTTGACGAAGACTCAAGAGTGGTGGTGGGAGATTTTGGACTAGCAAGAGCTTTGGCCGAAGCCGCATGGACTGAACCTTCAGGATCTTTGCTGGGAACTGTACGCTATGCTTGTCCAGAACAAGCCCAAGGCGAGACCTTAGATTCAAAAGCAGACATTTATTCTTTGGCTTTGGTTCTCATAGAAGCTTTGACGCTACAAGTTCCATTTGCAGCTGATACTACTATTGCTACTTTGATGGGAAGAGTAGGCAAAGATGTTCACTTAGATGATTTAGGTGAATTAGGAAAAATATTAGAAAAAGCAACAAAAGCAGATCCGACTAAGCGTATAGATGGATCTGAATTACTAAAAGAACTGAGCAGAATCTCTCATGTATTGGGACCAGCCGAACCACTTGTTCTTTCTCCTGTTATAAGCTATTCCAAAGATCCTCAAGATGCAACTCAATTAGGTATAGCTAAGCCAGCTAAGTCGGATATAGCTCCTATATCAGATTTTGTGGATCCTAAATCTTTGACTGTTTCAGATCCAAAATTAGATAAAGTTTCTAAGAAAAAATCAAAAGATAAAAATCAACAACTTCAAAAAACACAATTGGTACCCAAAGTTGAAGATGTAGGGTTACCAGATGAAAAATCTGTTGGAGAACCTACGGCTGCTTTGCCAATTGCACAAGTTCCAAAAGAGCCAAAAAAGCCAAAAAAGCAGCGAAAGTTTTTAACAGGGGTACTTGTTGTACTTATAGCAGTATTGATAGGAGTATCGGCTGCATTGGGTGCTTTTTATTTTTTCCCTCCAAAAGAAAAAGTTCCTTCTTTGGTTGGTATTTCATATACGCGAGCTCAAGCAGAACTTAAACATTTAGGTTTAGGTTCTTATATAAAGAGACAATACAATAGTTCTGTTCCAAAAGGAGATATTGTCTCTCAAAAGCCATTTTCGGGATCTAAAATTGCCCAAGGCTCCAAGATATACCTAGATATTTCAAAAGGACCAGCCCCACGATCTGTGCCTAGTTTGTCAGGAGAAACTCAAGCTAGTGCCATTCAAAGTCTTGCTAATGCCGGTTTTGTCAGCCATGTTAGCTATGTTTATAGTTCAAATGTTGCAAAAGGATCAGTAGTTTCTTGGTCTCCTAATCAGGGTCTACATCCCAAAGGCTCTAAGGTATATGTAAATATATCAAAAGGTCCGCCTCCATCTCCTGTGCCTAATTTAGCTGGACAAAGTGAAGCTAGTGCCATTCAAAGTCTTGCTAATGCCGGTTTTGTCAGCCATGTTAGCTATGTTTATAACTCAAATATTGCAAAGGGATTAGTAGTTTCTTGGTCTCCTAATCAAGGTCTTCAACCTAATGGCTCTACGGTAGATGTAAATA
>JAJYPT010000037.1 GCA_021795135.1 Actinomycetes bacterium | reverse complement strand
GGTCCTTTTACGTCTCCTCTGTCAGGAAAAGTTGTAGCTAATAATCTTGAATTGGCATCCAATCCTGCTTTGATAGATCAAGATCCTTATGATCAAGGATGGCTTATAGAGCTTGAGCCAACCGATCTAGAACAAGAACTAAAATCTTTGGTCTCTGGTGAGGATCAAATAAAGAAGTGGTTTGAAGACAAAGTGCAAGAGTACAAGATAAAAGGGGTACTTGCAGAATGAGCAAAATAATAACTGAAATTGCTCCAGGTATGAATGCTAGAAAAAAATTCTTTCCTGATGACATTATAGAATTTTATGCTCCTGGGCTTAAAAAATGGGAGACAAAGGAATGGAAACCTTCTAATCCCCGTAATTTTTTGCCAGTGTCTGTAACTGGTTCTGCTTGTGCTCTTCAATGTGACCATTGCCAGTCTAAAGTTTTAGAAGGAATGATTTCAGTAAGAGCAGGTCAAGACCTTTATGATCTGGCTGCAAAGCTAAAAGCTTCTGGAAGTGAGGGAATTTTAGTATCGGGTGGGTCAACTAAAACTGGAGGAGTTCCTCTATCTCGCCATCTAACTATGGTGCCTCGAATTAAAGAAGAATTGGGAATGAAAGTAATTGTCCATTCGGGTGTGGTTTCTCCTCAACTTGCAGAAGATTTAGCAAATGCTGAAGTAGATGGAGTAATGCTAGACATAATTGGAGCTGATGAGACAATAAAAGATGTCTATCACCTTGACCTAGAAGCTAAAGATTTTGAGCGGTCATTGTCTTTGTTGGCTGATAGGCAACTTAGAATTATTCCTCATATAGTTTTAGGTCTACATTACGGGAAGTTTTTAGGGGAATACAATGCCTTGGATATGATTTCTCGCTATCCTGTTTCTACTCTAATTCTAGTGGTTTTGGTGCCTTTGATAGGAACCCCAATGGGGCATTTACCTCCACCTCCAGTAGATGACATAACTAATTTTTTCACTTTAGCGAGACAATCACTTCCTTCTACCAAGCTCAATCTTGGTTGTGCACGTCCTATGGGCAATATGAAAGTAGAGCTAGATTATTCTGCTGTTGACAATGGCTTTAATGGCATTGCCTATCCAGCTGAGGGAATAATTGAATATTCTCGCACTAAAGGTTTACAACCTCGTCTATATGAATGGTGTTGTTCTTTGACTTGGGCCGGAGAAGATGGTGCTAGTTATAGTGAAGTTTCTTTAGGAGACTAAAAAGTGAAATCGTGGCGTCTTTTGATAGAAGATAAAGTTTCAGCAGCACAAGGTCTTGCCCTTGATGAAGCTTTGATGTCTTCATATTCTAGAAATGCCAAGACTAGTCCCACTCTTAGACTGTATACCTATGCTAATCATTCTGCCTTAGTTGGGCGTTATCAACATCTAGAGGCAGAATTAGACACCCAAGCTTGTAATGAATTAGGTATTGATTTCAATCGCCGTCCCACAGGAGGTGGGGCGATTCTAATGGGTCAAGATCAATTAGGAATTGCAGTTGTAATGAAAGCTCCTACTGAATTCAGACCACGAGAATTGATGGCTTCTTTGTCTAATGCTCTAGTTGCTTCTATATCTAGTCTAGGTCTATCAACAGTATTTCGAGGAAAAAATGACCTAGAAGTAGATGGGAAAAAAATTGCAGGACTGGGCATATATGTAAACAATACTGGAGCACTTTTGTTTCATGTAAGTCTTTTAGTAGATCTCGACATAGCTTTGATGCTCAAAGTACTTAATATTCCTATAGCTAAATTAGGCGACAAGGGAATTTCAATGGTACAAGAAAGGGTGACAACTCTAAATAGAGCAACTAATAAAAAATGGGATATGTCAGATGTAAGGCAGGTAATTATAAATGGATTTGCCAATTATTTCGATGTAAATATCGAAAAGGGAATAGTTACTCCCCAAGAGGCTGTTTTGGCTCAGGATTTAGCTCAAAATAAGTTTTTAGATCTTGAGTGGATCAATCAAAAAAGACCTCAAAAAGACGCAACTGCCACTTCTTTACTGAAGACACCTTTTGGGTTAGTGCGTCTGTATTTAGCTGTTCAAGGTGAAATAATAAAAAATATTTTTTTTACTGGCGATTTCAATGAAGTTCCCCAATGTTTGGTGGTCTTAGAAAAAGCCTTGAAATGGAAGAGATTAAAAAGACCAGAGCTTATTGAGCTAGCATCAGAAATCTTTAACGTAGACTCCTGTTTAGGAGTTGGGCCTGATGATTTTGTAGACGCAGTTTTGCAAGCAGCTGGACGTGCAGTTTCAAATGAATTGTCAGTTCCTATACGTCAAGGATCTTGTTATTTTCCGGAGGTGGTTTAAACGAAATGACGAAAGTAAATTTACCTTTAGTCAATCCTGTTGCTCAAGACACAGGTCAAGTAAGCCCTGATTGGGTTCGTATTTCGATGGCAAGCGCAATGGCTCTTCGCTTTCGTTCTGGTAGATTTAGCCGAGAATTTGATTTTGGGGGAATTAATCTACTTTTGAATTACGAAGATGGGTGTCGTTCTGACTGCTCTTATTGTGGGTTGGCAAGAACTAGACCTGGATCTTATGAAGATAAATCATTTATCCGAGTAGAGTGGCCATTAGTTTCAACTGATGAGTTGGTAGATAGAATGGCTCGCAACGAAGACAAACTTACTCGGCTTTGCATATCTATGGTAACCAATCCTTTTGCGTTTAGAGATACCTGTGACATAACTAAAAGGATTAGGGCTAAAGTAAAAGCTCCTCTTTCTATTCTTGTTGCGCCTCCTACTTTGAATAGAGCTCGTATAGAACGCTTCCATGAGCTTGGGGTAGACATGATTGGTATAGGTCTAGATGCAGTTAGTGAAGAACTTTTTGAAGAGTTACGCACTAATGTGCCAGCTGGAGGAGCAGGTCTTAGATGGTCAAAATACTGGCAGGTAATAGATGATGCCAGAGATGTTTTTGGACCTTGGAAAGTAAATTGCCATACTTTAGTAGGCATAGGAGAAACTGATTGGGATCTAGTAGATACCTTTATAAGACTAAGAAATCGTGAAATTTTCTCTTATCTATTTGCTTTCAACGCTGAACCTGATTCAAGATTGGGAGAACATCCCAAAGCAACAATTTCTCGTTGGAGAAGAATTCAATTGGCCAAGCATTTAGTCGAATCAGAAGGTTTTGATTGGGATCATTTTGATTTTGATTCCAATGGTTCTTTGGTTCATATGAGAGGACCAGAAGAATTAGTTGTAACGGCTGTAGAAAGTGGAATGCCGTTTATGACTAATGGTTGCCCCGGTGAAAATGGAGAGCCGGGATGTACTCGCCCCTATGGATCTTACCGTCCTACGGAGCAATTTAGGGATTTTCCATTCCAGCCCACCCAAGAGGACTTAGTCGATATAAGAGCTGAGCTCGCCTTGGAAGGCATTTTCGAAAAAGAAAGGTAAAGCTTGTGCACATCATTGTACCGATGAAGCAAATTCCTGATCTAGTTGAAGAACTTGAGGTTGATTCCGAAGGAACAGATATAGATCGTGAATATTTAAAGTTTGTATCAAATGAATACGACGAACAAGCTCTTGAGGAAGCTCTTCTAATAAAAGAGTCTACTGGAGCTGAAATTACAGTTGTGGGTCTTGATGAAGAAGACATAGATCAGACCCTTTATACAGCTATAGCAAAAGGTGCTGATAAAGCAGTTAAGCTAACTGGTACTGGAGATGGATGGGTAGATACCCACACTCGGGCTGATATTTTAGCTTCTTGGCTCTCTGGACAAAGTTTTGATCTTATCCTTACAGGAGTCCAAGCTGTTGATGACCTAGATGGTCAATTGGCAACTTTGTTAGGAGCTCGTCTAGGTATACCTCATGCTGCTGTTGTTGTAGAGGTTCAACCAAAAGACGACAAAGTTACTGTAAGACAGGAATTTAGTGCAGGTATGGCAATAGAACAAGAGATTTCTCTTCCTGCAATAGTAGGTATTCAAGCAGCTCGTCAAGCTCCTAGATATGCTCCTATTACTCGTATTCGCCAAGCTATGCAATCTGGAGGTTTAGAAGAAGTTGCTGCTAATACAGAGTCAGCTGGAAGCGGACTTTCTATTCGCAGACTCTATCTACCAGAAAAAGCCGGTCATGCAGAAATGATTGATGGAAGTCCAGAAGATGTAGCTGATAAAATCCTTGAGCTTATTCGCTCTAAAGGTCTATTAAAGTAAAAAAAAAGGGGGGGGAATGAGTAACGATATTTTAGTTTTAGCAGAAAACCCTGGTGGGGAATTAGCCGATACTACTTTTGAATTATTGGGTAAAGCAAAAGAACTTGCTTCTAGTCTTGGAGGGCAAGTAATTGCAGCTCTTTTTGGGACTCCAGAATTAGCCCAAAACCTTGGAGCTGCTGATGTTGTAATAACTATGGAACATCCTTCTTTGGCTCACTACAATCCAGAAGCATATGAAAAAGCTTTGACTAAAGTGGTACAAGAGCGTCAGCCACGCCTTGTACTTTTAGCCACCACAACATTAGGTCTTGATTTAGCGGCAGCTCTTTCTGTAACTTGGGATGCTCCTTTGGTATCTTATGTCGTTGGTTTAGATATAGAGGGTTCAACTATAGTTGCTACAGCCCAAATCTATGGTGGAAAATTAATGGCTGAGACAGCCATAGAAGCAGATAAGGGAATTTGTACTGTTATAGCAGGATCTTTTTCCGCAGATCTTGGCAAATCAACAGGATCCCCAAATATAGAACAAATGGATCCTCCATCTGAACTTGACAACGAAAAAATATCTTGTGTAAATCTTTCCCGTCCCGAAGCAGGGGGCATAGATATTACTACAGCAGATATGTTGGTTTCTGTTGGGCGAGGTATACAAAGTGAAGACAACTTGGAAATAGTTCAAGAACTAGCAGATGCTATGGGCGTTCCTTTGTCTTCATCTAGGCCTATAATCGACCAAGGTTGGCTACCCAAACCTCATCAAGTTGGAAAATCTGGTCTTAAAGTAAAGCCAAAAGTATATCTCATGTTTGGTATTTCAGGTGCTCCAGAGCATTTAGAAGGAATGCGAGACGCAGAACTTATTATTGCTTGTAATACAGATGAATCAGCTCCTATTTTTGATGTTGCCCATTATGGGACGACTGTTGATTTGTTTGATCTGGTTCCTGCTTTGGTAGACAAAGTTCAAGGATGACAAGTGTGATTATGCTAACGAATCTAGTGGCTGTTATGGCCACTAGATTATTAGTGGCCATAACTCATTTTGCTCCTGGTCTGGTAGTAAAGCATGGCCATGTAGTTGTAACGAGAAAGATATTCCTAGGAATAGGCCCAGTTGGTAAAGCTATATTTTATGTATTAGCTATTTTGGTAATTGCTATTTTTGCCTATGGATGGATTAGAAGAGTAAAGAAATATCGTAAAGGCCGTCCCGCTCAAAGAAAGCTTTTGACTTCTAAAGCAAAAAGTCCTGTTGTTGTTCCAAATCTAGATCACCTAGAAATAAAAGATGAACAGCTAGATATTCCCCTAGGGGACACTACAGTTTCCACTACAAAGTCTGCACAAGTTCAAAATGCTGGCTCTAACTCTTCGAACAGCTCTGTAATGACTGCTGTTGCAACAAGACCTACTCTTGGTCAAGGTATTGAAAATATAGCTAGTAATAAAACTATAAAAAGTAGAAATAAAGGTGTTGGTCATGCTCATTTCTTAGTTTTTTGGGGAATGATCATGCTTTTTATAGCTACAAGTATTGTGAGTTTAGACTATGACGTCTATAGAAACTTGACCTATCTTTTTACTGGTGTTGAACGTAGTTTTTACAAAGGGACCTTTTACCTTTGGTATAAAGTAATTTTCAATACTGCAGGTATTTTAACTCTTGTAGGGGTTTTATCCTTGATGTTTCGTCGTAAAAACTCCGGCGAACCCCAACTGGATTACACACGAGCAGAAAAGCCAAAAGAAGGATACAGCCGAAAAAGCTTTGTAGCTGGAGATTGGCTGTTTATGGGGCTTATTGCTGCACTTATAATTACAGGTTTTTTCATTGAAGCCCTTCGTATTGACGGTACTAAATTTCCACCGTTTGAAACTTGGTCTTGGGTCGGATGGCTTTTGGCAAAAGGATTGTATTTTGTAGGTGTTGGATCTTCTGCTGCTTTGTCTGCTCACAAAGTTTTGTGGTGGATACATGCAGCGATGGCATTTTTCTTTGTGGCTTATTTACCTTTTTCTAAGGCTATGCACATTTTTACTGCCGCAGCAAACCTTGTAGTAACAGATCCAGGTTCTGCTAGAAGATTGCCCAAACCTCCCGAGAGCAGTGATCATGTTGGTTATCAAAATATAAAAGATTTTACCTGGAAAGAGTTATTAGATTTTGACTCTTGCACCAAGTGCGGAAGGTGTCACTACGCATGTCCTGCTAGAACCGTAGGCGGACCCCTGTCTCCACGAGATCTTATTTTAGATCTCAGACAGTGGGTTGACCGGGTAGAACGCATTCCTATGGTTTTAGATTGGGAAGAAAGACCTGAAGCATCAGGTCCAGTACTTGGATCGTTTGCTAAAGAAATTGCAGGAGACGTTATCAAAGAAAAGACTCTTTGGTCTTGTACCTCTTGTATGGCTTGTGTTGAGGCTTGTCCTGTTGGTATTGAACATGTTTCGATTATTGTTCAACTGCGCAGAAGATTAGTTGATCAAGGCAATATGGAGCCAAGTTTACAAAAAGCTCTACAAAATATTTCTCAACAGGGAAATTCTTTTGGAAAATCAGCCAGGATGAGATCTCGTTGGACAAAAGGAGCTGGAGTTGAGATAAAAGATGCTCGCAAAGAACCAGTGAAGTATCTTTGGTTTGTTGGTGATTTTGCTTCTTTTGACGAGAGATATCAAGCTTTGTCTCAAACACTTGCTAAAGTTCTAACTGAAGCAGATGTTAGTTTTGGTCTTTTGAATGACGGAGAAAGAAATGCGGGAAATGATGTTCGTAGAATAGGTGAAGAAGGACTATTTGAAATGTTGGTGGAACAAAACTTAGCTAGTTTTGCTTCAGCTAGTTTTGAAAAAATATTTACTACCGATCCTCATTCATTGAACACATTGCGCAATGAATATCCTCTTTTTGGTTTAGAGAAACCAGTACAACATTACACAGAGCTTTTGATGGAATTATTAGAAAGCAATGCTATACCAGTAAAATCGGTAGGTAAAAACGTTACGTATCATGATCCTTGCTATTTGGGTAGATACAACAGAGTTTTTGATGCTCCCAGAAATATTTTGAAAGCTACAGGATGTAACTTAATTGAAATGCCTCGCAATAAGGAAAACAGTTTTTGTTGTGGAGCTGGGGGTGGTCGAGTTTGGATGGATGATTCTTATCTAGATGAAAGACCTAGCGAAAATAGAATCAAAGAAGCTGTTCAACTTGAAGTAGATTATTTTGTTGTGGCTTGCCCTAAAGACTTTGCTATGTATTCTGATGCAGTAAAGACAACAGGCAATGAAGACAAAATTCAAGTAATTGATATTATCCAAATTATTGATGAAGCATTTGATCGTAGTGTTCTTCCTGAAAAAGTATGATGGGTAATTGATAAGTTATGACAATTCCTGAGGTAAGTTCAGGTATTTTTGAAATTCCAACGGCTAAAGAGGCACAAGCTTTTGCCCAATGTCTTGGTAATTCTATGGCAAAAACTATCAAAGAAATTACTATGGTAATGGATAGGTATGACTCTTTTGCTTTCCAAACTAGTCAGCAGACAACAGATCAACGAGCTACAGCTAGTGTTGTTGATGTTAGGGATTTTATTTTGCGCACAATGCAACGAGTTGGAGACCCTATCAACTATTCAATTTTAAATAAACTTGCTATTTCTCAAGCGAGTATTGAACAGTTGTCAGAGGTAGTGTCTCTTGATAGGTTGTCTGTTTGGGAAAGAATTAATGACTTGCTCCAACTGGGTTTAATCTCTAGGTCGTTGGAGATGAACCTAGTTACACTAACTAAATTAGGCCATTTGTTTGTCCAATTGGTCGAGTTTACGATTGAATCAATTGGAGTTAAAAAATGAACTGCCCTTGGTGTGAATTTAACGGAACCCCCAGAGCTTTGCATGCCCACTTGAGTGAAAGCCATCCTGAGGGTGTTAAATTTGAAGATCGTGGAAAACGACGTGTGTATGTAATTGAATGTCCAGTTTGTGGAGCTGGATATGATCAAACAATTAAACCTAGATTGAATGATCCTGGTTTTATAGAAGAATTTCAAGATCAAATCCGTTTAGTAGCGTTTGATATGTTGGTTAACCATTTGATGGCTGAGCATGAAGAAAGTGCTTCTGAATCTAGCGATGCCTGATTACAAATAGGAGGTAGTAGTGTCATCTGTAAATAAATGCAACATTCCAGAAGACCTTTATTATTTGGTCGAAAAACATGTATGGGCTAAATTAGAAGGCGATGTTGTTATAGTAGGTCTTACCGATGTTGCCCAAAATTTAGCACGAACTATAATCTCAGCTTCTTTGAAGGCAGCTGGTAAGCGTGTCAAAAAGGGAAAGAGTATAGCCACAGTTGAAAGTGGTAAATGGGTAGGTCCTGTTCCTAGCCCAGTAAATGGTGAAATAGTAGAGATAAATGAAGTTTTAGCTACTGCTCCTTCTACAATTAATCACGACCCATATGGTGAGGGATGGGTTGCTAAAATAAAGTTTGATGATTGGCAAGCTGATTCTGTAGATTTGGTCACAGGACAAGATGCTTTGAGGTCATACAAAGAGTTCTTAGATGCCGAAGGTATTTCTTGTGAACCAATAGCTCACGAAGGTTAACCAATATGACTGATGCCAACTGGGCAGGATGTGTTATTCCTAGCGATGTTTTATATGATTTAGAAGCAGACGTATGGGTTCGCTTCGAAGGCGATGAGGCGACAATAGGAATGACAGACGTTGCTCAGACTCGGTGTGGAAGATTGGTTCAAGTAAGTTGGAAGAAGCCAGGAGTCCACATCAAAAAGGGAAGACCTTTAGCTGTAATTGAAAGCTCTAAATGGGTTGGACCTTTTGAATCTCCTTTAAGTGGAGATATCATTTCAAATAATGATTGGTTCGAGCAAGATGTAGCAATAGCCAACAGAGATCCTTACGGGGCAGGATGGTTGGTAAGGATAAAGCCTACAAATTTAGAACTTGAAAAGCAAACTTTGGTTGATTCTGAAGTAGCTTTTGCTCATTATAAAAAAGTTATTGACGAAAACAACATAAGATGTTTTCGTTGTAGTCAATAAAAAACTAGATATATCTTTATATATTTTGAATATATATAAATTTTGTTTGCGCTCTTGACACCTAAGTATTTAAAGAGCAAACTTATAGCTGTACTAGCAATAGTGTCTTTGTGAAAAGACTAGCAAGGGGGGAGAATCAGTGTCTGATTCTGTAGAATTTACTCAAAAAAGAATGGCAATGGTATGTTGGAGTAGTGATTTAGATAGGGTTTGGCCCCAACTTATATTAGCTACTACCGCAGCAGCATCTGGTCTAGAAGTAGACCTTTTCTTTACCTTTTGGGGGCTTAGAGTTCTTCAAAAAAATGAAAAAAGAATTACAGGTACTAATTGGATGCAAAAAGCTGAATCTATGATGGATCGCGGGGGAGCAGACAATTTGAAACTTGGAAAACTTCATTTTGGTGGCATGGGAACTTCTATGATAAAAAAACTTGCCAAGCAATATAATGTCTCTAACCCATCTGATCTTATGGAAATGGCAATGGATCTAGGGGTTAAATTTTATGCTTGTCAAATGACCATGGAGCTTTATGGTCTAAATAAAGAAGATTTAATAGATGGAGTAGAGCCTCCTGTTGGAGCAGCTAGCTTTATTGAAATGGCATCAAATGCCGATATGTCTTTTTTCATATAGGAGTCTGACTTATATCAATAGATAATTTAGAAGATCCTCAGCCAAAGGTCATACTTATTTTTACAGAAGACTCTTTGGCTAGGTCCTCTGTTGAACGTGTAGCTAAAGAGGCTGGATTTTTAGTTGTCGATGACCCTACTCAAACAGGAGTAGAAGGTCCTGACGTTATAGTAATTGATCTTCAAAGACATAAAGCTATAGAAGGAGTACAAGGAGCTCGTGCTAGTTATCCCGAGGCTCTTATAGTAGGTCATATCTCTGTTCCTGATCAAGATCTATGGATCGAAGCAGAGCGTAATGGGTGCGACTTGGTGCTAAACAAAGGTTCTTTGGCTATTCAACTGAGAAGAAGGCTGAAAAACGTAGAAAAAGTCCGAAGAAATCGGTACCCTTTGATGGATGAATCGGATATAGCAGGTAGGTTAGGTCTAGTTAAACGTTTTAATGACACTCCTGTTGGTCCTTTAGCTTTATATCAAGTCAATGGAGGTCTTTTTTGTTTGGAAGACGTTTGTCCTCATGCAGGAGCAATATTATCTGAAGGTCCAGTTGAGGGTTCTGTAGTAACATGTCCACTTCATGGAAGTCAGTTTGACATTTGCGATGGATCTCGTCTTAGGGGTCCAGCAGATCTTCCTGTATGTAGATATGACATTATTGTCGAAGCTGGAAGAGTGTTTTTAGTTTGGGCTTAATACAGTGTGTTTTTAGTATCAAGCCCAAACTAAAAACAAGAATCAAGAGTTAGAAATTCTTTCTGCAGCTCGTATGACAGCTTTGTCTTGACGGGCTTTTTTAAATAGCGAATCTTGACTCTTTGTGTGAAATACTTGTATTCCGGCTTGTTTTTCTTCCCCATAAAAAACTTGACCCCTCAAACCGCTTGGGTCATCAAAAATACGCATTGTGAAGTTGACTCCATTGAATTCAAAAGGAACTTCAGAATTTTCTATGTTTGATTTTGATTTCGACTGTGTCATGTTGATTCCCCCTATAATTACAAATAGTTAGTTTTCTAAAGCTAGCCTAAAACGCTTTGCGCCCATTCAGACATCCTGCTTTTGTCCCATGCTGGTTCAAAGACTCTTTCTAAAATAACTTTGACTTCTAGTTCTTCTTCTATCATTTGTTCCATTTGAAATTCAAGCATAGGACCTATTCCACATCCTAGAGTGGTCAAGTTATATTTAACTACTACCTCGTCTTGGTGTGATTCGACTTCGTAGATCAACCCAAGATCTACTATGTTAATTCCTAATTCTGGATCAGGAATAGACTTTAGAACTTCTAATACATCTTCTATTGAAACTTTTGGATTTTGATCCCTAGAGCCTGTAACTGTGGAGAAATCTTTAGATTCATTATTAGTCATGTAGGTCTCCTATCGGGGAGATCTTAAGGATTGCTGTCTTGATATCTCATCATTCATAACTGAACGAAGTATATCTATTGCTTCTACAATTCTAGGATGACGCAAAGAATAAATGACGTTGTTACCTTGTCTACTTGATTCAATAAGGCCTCTATCTCGTAAAATAGCTAGGTGTTGAGAAGTATTTGATTGTGGTGCATTTAAAATTTGAGAAAGCTCTCCTACTGTATGACTATTGTCTTTTAGTGCGTATAAGACCATAAGACGTTTTGGGTCATTGAAAGCTTTACAAATTCCAGCTACTAAATCTTCTAGTTCTAAACGAAGAAAATCATTTACGTCAGGGGCAGAAGTCATATTGCTATAATAGCTTTCTTCTTTGCGTAAGGTATCTTTGAAAGCCAAAGATCAAGAAATAACTTAATTTATTCTTGCTTGTGCTGTTGTATAAACCTAAGGTGTGGGAATATATATCGG
>JAJYPT010000248.1 GCA_021795135.1 Actinomycetes bacterium | reverse complement strand
CCGATCTCTGATCCTGATGTTATATTGATAGGAGAAATCAGAGATAAAGAAACCGCAACGATTGCAATAGAAGCTTCTCTGACTGGTCATTTGGTTCTTTCAACTCTGCATACCAATGATGCTGCTAGTACGCCTAGTCGACTTGTTGAAATGGGAGTAGAAACTTTTTTAGTTGCTTCTGCTTTGGACTGTATTGTAGCTCAACGATTAGCTCGAAGACTTTGTCCTCATTGTAAAGAATCTTATGTTCCCTCTGAAGCAGAATTTATTGCATCAGGTTGGAATCGAGATTCTTTGCCTGAAAAATCTTTTGAATTAAAAAGACCAAAGGGTTGTGCTCTTTGTAGCAATACTGGTTATAAAGGTAGATTAGCAATACAAGAAGTTTTAACTATTTCTGAACATATTGAAAGGATGATAGTCGAGCGAGCTTCTTCTGAAGAAGTTAGAAAAGTGGGTATAGAAGAAGGAATGATTCCTCTTATCCAAGCAGGTTTTAGTCAAGCATTAAAAGGAGTTACCTCTTTAGAAGAAATACTTAGGGTTATTGCCTAAGTAGCCGATAATTCTAGTGTGAATACAGCATCTAGATTGATAGGGGAATTTCTAGTAGATCGTAAAGTATTATCTCGTGATATTTTGGAAATTACCTTAGAGCAAGCAGAAAAAGATAAAAAAGATTTCTCTCACTTGCTTCTAAATCAAGGGCTAGTCTCAGAAGGTGATCTTGTCGCTGCGCTTGGTCATCAAGCAGGATATAAATATATAGATTTTTTGGATCGTGTGCCAACTCCAGGTATAGAGATTCATCTTCCAGCAGAAATTGCACGAAAAGATTTAGCTGTCCCAGTAGAAATTTTTGGTGATGAATTAATAGTTGCCATGGCTGATCCTACCAACAAAGCTGCCATAGATGAAATATCACAATCAAGTGGATTCAAAATTTCACCTCTTATCTCTTCTCGTTCTCGTATTTTAGAGATTTTGGATCAAATGTATGGACAAGTTCAGCTAGGCGATTTTCAAGCAGAACCAATTGAAACCAGATCTGAAGAAGCTAATTCAGAAAAACATGAAATCTATATTGCTGATTTGTTGGTTCGAGTAGTCGAATTGGGTGGATCTGACCTGCATCTTACAGCTGGAATAAGACCAGCTGTAAGGGTAGATGGGGAAATAGTAATTTTAGAAGAGTTTGAAATTTTAAATAGCTCTGAAATTAGAAGAATGATTTATGCCGTCCTTCAGCAAAAACAACGTGAACGTTTTGAACAGAATTTGGAATTAGACCTTTCTCATTCGGTGCCTGGACTTGGTCGTTTTAGGATGAATGTATTCCTTCAAAGAGATTCAATGGGTGCAGTAATTCGTGTAATTCCTAAAGATATCCCAGAATTTTCTACTTTAGGAATGCCTCCAGTTATTGAAAAATTAGCCGATCTCGTAAGGGGGCTAGTTTTGGTTACAGGACCAACAGGTTCAGGAAAATCTACAACTTTGGCATCATTGGTAGATATCGTAAATCGTACTAAACCTCTTCATATAATGACTATTGAAGATCCTATTGAATTTTTACATTCTCATAAAAAGTCAATTGTAAACCAACGAGAAGTTGGGATGGATACTTTGTCTTTCAATGAAGCCCTAAAACATGTCCTAAGACAAGACCCCGATGTTATTTTAGTAGGAGAGCTTCGAGATTATGAAACTATATCTATAGCTATAAGTGCAGCTGAAACAGGACATTTAGTTTTTGCCACTTTGCATACTCAAGATGCTCCTCAATCGGTAGATAGAATTATAGATGTCTTTCCTGGTCCTCAACAACAACAGATTCGTTCTCAGCTATCTTCAGCTTTGCAAGCAATTGTTACTCAACAATTGATACCAAATATTTCTGGGAACGGAAGAGTCCCAGCTTGTGAAATTCTAATAGCCAATCCTGCTATAAGAAATCTAATTCGCGAGGGCAAGACACATCAGATTTATTCTGCTATGCAATCAGGTGGTCAATTTGGGATGCAAACTATGGATATGAGTTTAGCCCAATTAGTTAAGAATCGTTTTATCTCAAAAGAACAAGCAATTCAACATTGTGCTAATGCTGATGACCTTAGACGTCTAATGGGATCTTGAGATGACAGATACTTATACATACAAGGTCCGAGACAGATCGGGAAAATTGATTGAGGGGAGTTTAGAAGCAGATAGTACTTCTTTGGTGGTAGCTCGTTTGAAAGACTTGGGATATATTCCTTTGTCTATAGATAAAAAGTCTACTTCGAAATTAAACAAAGAGTTTACCTTTCCTGGAATGAATCCGATCAAGCTCATAGAAGTAGCTGTTTTTAGTCGTCAATTTGCAACTATGGTCAACAGTGGACTTACCTTGCTTAGGTCTATTTCTATATTGAGTGAACAAGCAGATAACAAAGCTCTAGCAGAAGCTTTAAACAAAATTAGACTTGACATTGAAAAAGGATCTTCTTTGTCCCAAGCCTTGGCAAAGTATCCTAAAATTTTCAATAAATTATATGTTGCCATGGTAAGAGCTGGAGAAGTCGGAGGGGTTTTAGATTCGGTTTTGCTACAGCTTTCTTCTACGATAGAAAAGCAAGTAGAACTCCGTAGAAAAATAAAATCTGCTCTAACTTACCCTTCTGCTGTTTTGGGTTTTGTTGTAATTATATTAGTGGCGATGTTGTTATTTGTTGTTC
>JAJYPT010000247.1 GCA_021795135.1 Actinomycetes bacterium | reverse complement strand
AAAATCCCTACAAATATGTTTTGTTTCAAACTCAATATATTTGTAGTAGCGGGTTGCTTTTTGGGTTGCATTCTTTTTGTCAGGCGATAGATATTTCAGCTACTACATAATATGTCTAGGAAGATTTAAAAATATGAATAAATATATGGGCTGGATAATAGTAGTTGTAGTAGTAACACTTATTGTTGCTGTTCCTCTTATCTCTTATACTATTCACCAAAGCCGTAAATTTGGTGACAAAATGTTTACTAAGAAAAATAAAACTTAAATAAATTTAGTTATAAAATCGCACTAAAAAAGATAAATTAAATTCAAAATAGATCCGAGATTTTTAAATAAAATGTGTTTCAGGCTTTATGGATCTTTTTGATAATTTAAAATTATAGTTGTTTACTATTCTGTTCTAAATAGTTCATAATAATAGGTCCGTTTGAATCCTAAAGTCCTAGTAAGTTTTAGTTATAAAAAATCAATACTTACAATTTAAAAAAGTTCCCTTTTGATTTTTTAGACTTGGGGGAGCTAAATAAAAAATGATATTGAAAGGACATATCCTACGTTCTGCTGGGGCTTTTTTAGGCGCTAGGGTAAAATCTACTACCTATATAAGAAAGTGGCTTATTCTTGGCACAGCTATTGGAATTATAGCTGGGTTGGGAGCTGTAGTTTTTTATACAGCACTAGGCCTAGCAACTCATTTATTTTTAGGAATTCTTGGTGGTTATAATGTACCTACTCCCATAGGAGAAGGTAACTTTGGAGGCTCTGTAGGATTTGCAAGGCCTTGGATTATTCCTCTAGTTGTTGGCCTGGGGGGATTGTTGTCAGGGATTATAGTATTTTCAGTAGCTCCTGAAGCCGAAGGTCATGGTACTGATGCTGCAATAGAAGCTGTTCACAATAATCCAAGAGGGATTCGAACAAGAGCAGTAATAGTAAAGATTATAGCTTCAGCAATTACTATTGGTTCAGGAGGCTCAGGAGGTAGGGAAGGTCCAACTGCCCAAATCTCTGCTGGTTTTGGGTCTTTGTTATCTAGAATACTTGATCTATCTCCAGAAGATGGCAAAGTAGCTGTCTCAATAGGTATCGGCTCTGGCATAGGGGCTATTTTCGGAGCTCCTCTAGGTGGGGCTATTTTGTCAGCTGATATCATATATAGAGATGATTTTGAGGTATCTGCTTTAATACCTGGTCTTATTGCTTCCATAATTGCCTATACTGTTTTCGGCTTGTTGACCACATTTAGTCCTCTTTTTGGATATGTCGACAGATCCTATCAATTCTCAGATCCTTTACGTCTTGTGTGGTATGGGCTAATAGGAGTTGCTTCTGGTTTTATGGGATTGTTATATGCTAAAGGGTTTTATGGAACCATAAGAATTTTTCACCGTCTTCCAGGTAGTAAAATGTTAAAACCAGCTGTAGGCGGTCTTTTGGTAGGCCTTATTGCATTAGTGATTCCCCAAGTACTTGGAACTGGTTATGGCTGGATTCAAAAGTCCTTAGGGTATCATCTATTGTCGATTCCCCTCTGGATTGTGTTGTTATTGCCTTTTGCTCGAATCTTGGCTACTTCTTTATCGATAGGTTCTGGAGGTTCAGGAGGTATTTTTGGACCTGGAATGGTTATTGGGGCATTTACAGGAGCTTCTATTTGGCGTCTTTTGGAACCAATTGCACCTTCGGTACCTCACAATCCAGCTCCTTTTGTAATAGTTGGAATGATGGCCTGTTTTGGAAGTATATCGAGAGCCCCTTTAGCGGTGATGATTATGGTAGCTGAGATGACAGGCTCTTTAGCTGTAATTCCTCCAGCAATGATTGCTGTAGGAATTGCTTATTTAATAGTAAGACGTAGTGATGCCACTATATATCGTAGTCAACTTCGCAATAAGACTGAAAATACAGCTTCGCGTTTGCAATTTGGAATGCCTCTTCTTTCATTGATTAAAATTTCACAAGCTATGGCTAAACCAAAGCTTGTATTAGATCAATCTCAGCCAGTTACACAAGCATTTAAAGATATGGAACAAGCACAAGTTCCAGGAGCACCTGTAATTGACCCCGCAGGGCAATTTGTTGGCACTATAGATTATAAAGCGCTAGAAAAAACTATTAAAGAAAAGCCTGAATCCTCTATTGGATCATTAGTGGATAAAGCCGCACCTACTGTAAGCATTGATACAACTTTAGACAAAGCTTTGGAAGCTTTATTTACCTCAGGGGGGTGGGTAACTGTGTTAGATCCCCAACGACAAGTCAAAGGAATAGTAGCAATAACTGACTTGGTAAGAGGTTATCATAACGCATTAGAGACTAATGTTGATCATCTTTCTAAAGTTGCTGAAGATGCGGTTATGATTGAAGACCAAATTGGACAAGGTTCTCCCCTAGTTGGTCATGCTCTTCGAGATGGTCTTTTGCCTCATGGGGCTATTGTGGTTTCAATTCAAAGAGATGGTACATTTATTTCTACTTTGAGTAAAACAATACTTCAAGCTGGAGATCTAGTTAGTGTTTTTACCCCTCCAGAACAAGCAAATTTAATACGTCATTTAATAAAAGAAAAAATATCCTAGATCTTGAATAACTAACATCTCTTTATCAAAATAAGTCGGGGTGGAAATCCCATGACTGATTGTACGAGACTATTCATACTTAGGGTGCTGGCGATACTTTAGACAGATGTTCGATAAATTGTTATTTTACTTTAGGTAAATTGTTATTTTA
>JAJYPT010000036.1 GCA_021795135.1 Actinomycetes bacterium | reverse complement strand
ATCTCTAGGCATGAAGAAATAATTCAAGAACTACAGAGTTCTTTAGCAGGTGTAAAACCTCCTTCACTCAATCCTTTTGGGTCTAGTTTTATCAATTATATAAAGACTCGCCAAGGGATTGTATCTGCTGAAGTATTTAACTATAAAACCGGCACTACCTATAGCTATCAAAGTGGTATTAATTTTGATAGCGCCAGTATAATCAAAGTTACGATAATGGCAACATTATTATGGCAATCCCAAAATTCTGGTCAAGCCCTACCAGTAAGTGAACAACAACTTATGGTTCCAATGATCGAAGACAGCAGCAATTCAGCCGCTACAGCTCTTTGGAATGATGCTGGGGGATCTTTGGGTATACAGAAATTTTTAAATGCTGCTGGAATGAATAACACTATTCCTGGGAAAGGAGGATTTTGGGGGCTTAGTCAAGTAAATGCAAACGATGAAATGACGCTACTGAAAATCCTTTCCTCCCCTAATTCAATATTATCTTCTAACTCTCAAATTTTTGCATCTCATCTTATGCAAAACGTAATCCCTTGGGAACGTTGGGGTGTTTCAAATGGACCAACCCCTGGAACTAGCGTAAGTTTAAAAAATGGATGGCTTCCTATAGGAAACCAAGGCTGGATTATAAATAGCATCGGTATTGTTTCAGGCAATGGAAATAAATATTGTGTAGTTTTATTATCAAAAGAATCTCCTTCGCAGTCTTATGGAATCCAAACCCTAAACACTATTTCAAAGATGATTTGGAATAAGTCATAAAAGAAGTTCTTAAATTGTCTTGAGATCTATTTCAAAAATTTCAAGAGAACATCTTCTTCTAAGGATTCAACTATAACTATACCGTCTAATAAAAATCAACCAAAGGTATAAATATTGAACCAAACATCGTCGAAAAACAAAATTCAACTATTGGGTCATCAAAAAAGCCTTGAAGGGCTAAGGGGTCTAGCTTGGTCTCTAGTTTTTATAGGTCATGCAGAACTAATTCCAAGCCTTGATGTAGCTAGCGTGGCTATGTTTCTTTTTTTTACTCTTAGTGGATTTTTGATTACTCAACTAATCATTGGAGAATACCATACAACAGGCACTGTGACTCTTAGACAATTTTTCCGTCGCAGGGCTTTTCGCCTCTTGCCGGCATTAGTTGTATTTCTTGGAATTTGGTTTTTAGTCGTAGTCTTATTTAGGGGAAGTTTATGGCTAACAACTGTTCCTGGGGTTCCTCTAGGTCCAGGACAATACCTTGGCTATCATGTTGCTTTGGAAGGAGTAGGTTATGCATTGGTTTATTTCACTAATTGGGCAATAATTTTACATCTTTTCACCGGATATGTCCCAATTGGACATCTTTGGTCTTTGTCTGTTGAAGAACAATTTTATATTATTTGGACACCTTTGTTAGTTGTATTGTTGCCCTTTGGTAAAAAAGCTATCTTTTTTGTGATGTCTTTATTTTGCATAGCCTCTGTTGTAGAAACAGCAGTATTTTTATCTAACAAAGTCTGGTCAAATAGAATCTATATGGGAACCGATACTAGAGCTGGATCTTTATTTTTAGGAGCTATTATTGGTTCTTTGTGGGCTTATAAAAACCTAAATTTTAAAAATAGATTTTTTCTTAAAGCAATTCCTTTATTCTCAATAGCTAGTTTATTATTAGTCTCATTCTTTTTTGCTCAATCTTTTACTATCTATCAACAAATAGCGTGGCCTTTAGCTTCCATAGCATCGGGTTTGCTTATCTTGGATCTGGTAAAACGAAAAGATTCGCTTTTAGCTAAATATATGTCTAATCCAATACTTACCTATTTGGGTAGACGATCTTATGCTCTTTATCTTTGGCATTATGTTTGGCTTACTTGGTTTAGGCACCTTGGATCTTGGTCTGTTATAGGTGCTTTATTTATGTCTATTGTAAGTGCAGAAATTTCTTGGAGAATAGTAGAACAACCGATGCAAAGAATAAGAAAAAATAAGGATCTACTAAAAGAAAGCCAAAAAATCGTCTCTCAAAATCGCTCAAATCAAACTGTAGGGATAATTGATTGAGAATAAACGACTTTTATAAACTGCCTTATTATAAGAGCAGTATTTTCAAAAGACTAAATATGGTTCAAAAAAACAAATAGAGGTACAAAAGCGTATTGAGAACTCTTCGAATACACCTTTGTACCTCATATGACAACCAATAAAAGACAAAAACTTTTCTTAAGAAAGCAGCTCTTTAACTTCACCATCTTCTAGACGACGGAAAACTCTTCCTGACATCGTTCTATCCAAAAGAGCAACTTCTAATTGTGTGGGAAGAATTTTACGTTCTGGTCCTTCCAATGCCTTTACTGCTGATTTTAGAGCTCCAGATAAATCTAAATTGTCTTTCCAACCATCTTTGAGTGCTTGAGATATATCTTCTGCTTCTCCACCAAGAACTGCAAAATTTTCCTCATCAACAACGGTTCCATCATAAAGGATCCGAAATAACTCATCTTTTTCAGAACTAGAATTTACCTCTGCAACTAAAATTTCTACTTCTAAAGGTTTCATCTCATGGGTAAAAACCTGACCAAGATACTGAGCATAAATATTAGCTAAAGATCTTGCATCTACATCTTCTCTGGAATAGGTATAGCCCTTAGTATCAGCATGACGTACTCCAGCTACTCTTAGTTGATCAAATTCGTTGTATTTACCAGCTCCAGCAAAAGCAATACGATCATATATCTCACTTACTTTATGCAAACTTTTTGAAGGATTTTCAGCAACTATCAATATTCCATTATCTATACTAAGAGCCACCAAAGAACGACCTCGAGCTATGCCTTTTCGAGCATAGTCTGCTCTGTCTTTCATTACTTGTTCAGGAGCTACATAATAAGGCATACTCATATTGTTTGACCATCTCCAGATTTAGTTTGGATCAAAGCTTTAAAAAGCTGAGAAACTTCTTCTTCTTGTATTGAGACAAAACCTTCTTTGGTAATAGTAGCCACAGTAGGATAAATTCCCCTAACTAAATCCGGACCTCCAGTTGCGCTATCTTCATCAGCTGCTTCATAAAGTCCTTGTATCGCTAATTGGATAGCTTGATCTTTAGATAAATCTTTTTTATAACCAAGCTTAATAGTGGTACGAGCATCTCTGCCGCCTGACCCAGTGGCATGAAAATCAGTTTCTTCATAGCGCCCACCAGTTACGTCGTAACTAAAAATACGCCCCTGGGAACGACCCAAATCATAACCAGCAAACAAAGGAACCACCGCAAGTCCTTGAAATGCCATAGGGAGGTTAGATCTAATCATTAGGCTTAATTGATTAGCTTTACCCTCTAAGGACAAAGGGGCTCCTTCTACTTTTTCATAGTGCTGTAATTGGGTCTGAAATAGCCTCACCATCTCCATAGCAAAGCCTGCAGCACCAGCTATAGCAATTCCAGAATGGCGATCCGCTGGAAAAACCTTTTCCATTTTACGATGAGCAATAGAATGACCCTCTGTGGCTCTTCTATCCCCAGCCATTACTACTCCATCACTAAATTTTAAAGCAACTATAGTAGTGCCATGGCGAATGTTTTCCAGCCCAGCTTGGGTTGGTGAAATATCAGCCCTTGCACCAGAAGTTGAACGCAATAACTCAACAAAATCAGACCCAGGACCTTGCCCAGGATTAAACATTGGAAGGATCATTAGACTCGCAGACTTTATTTTTAAATGAATTTATACAAAGAATAAAAAATACAACCTAAATAAAAGATACTCTAAAGAATTACTGTCCGCCTTTTTGAACGTAATTGCGAACGAATTCTTCTGCATTTTCTTCTAGCACCCCATCTATTTCATCCAATAGATCATCTAATTCAGCTTTTATTTTTTCGCCTTTTTCAGAAGAGGCAGGGGCTTGAGTAGTCTCTTCTGGGTTGGTTTTCGACTGTGATTGCTTTTTTTTCAATTCTCTTTCAGCCATTTTTCCTCCTAAGAACCCAGCTTATCTAATAAATCAGCAGGGGTAGAACAAGATTCTAATAAATTATCTACATGAGCAGCAGTGCCTTTTAAAGGTTCCATCATTGGAATTTTTCGCAAAGGATCTTCACCTAGATCAAACACTAAAGAATCCCAGTTGGCAGCTACTACTGCTGAAGGCCATTTTTGCAAACAACGGCCTCTGAAATAAGCTCTTGTGTCAGTAGGTGGGTTAGTCATTGCATCTATTACAGATTCTTCATCTACAAGCTTTTTCATAGGAAGACGAGCAAATAAAGACTTTTCAGGACGCATATCGTGATATTGAAGATCCATCGCCGCTAAACGATCGTCGCTCCATGTCAATCCGTGTCGTTGTCTATAGCCTTCAATCAATTGATATTTTGCCACCCAATCTAATTGGTTAGAAAGCTCCATGGGATCATTTTCTAAACCATGTAGTATTTCTTCCCACTTATGCAAAATTTCAATACCTACTTGATAACCCCCAATACTATCTAAAGCACTGTTTTCAGCATATTTGGTAGCTGAGGTATATAACTCCCATTGAAGATCTAAAGCAGTGATAGTACCTCCTGCTTCTAGCTCTAGGGGTTGGGCTAGAGTTATATCCCAAGAAACTTTTTTCAAAGCTTCAACTGGATTCAAAAGAGTCCAGTTTTGATTGGGCATGTAATCATCTTCAATCATAGATAGAACTAATGAAGTAACGCCTATCTTGAGATAATTTGACACCTCTGATAAATTAGCATCTCCTACTATTACATGAAGGCGACGATACTTTTCCACATCTGCATGGGGTTCGTCTCTTGTGTTGACTATAGGTCGTTTTAAAGTGGTTTCTAGACCTATTGGCTCTTCAAAAAAATCAGCTCTTTGAGTTAGTTGAAAATCAACCTTTACATTATCAACTGGTATCTCAATCCCAACTTTACCTGCACCTGTATAAATTTGACGCGTAATCAAATGAGGCATGATCTCACGGGCTAAGCGAGAAAAAGCAAGCTTGCGATCCATTAGATAATTTTCATGAGTGCCATATGAATTGCCCTTTCGATCAGAGTTATTTTTATAAACCACTAAAAATTCCCCGTTGGAAAAAGAGCTATTAGCAACTTGGATCGAATGAGTTAAGATTTTTTCCCCAGCTCTATCAAAACGAACAACATCAAGAGCATTGGTACATTCAGGAGTAGATATTTCAGGGTGTGCATGGTCTACGTAATATCGCGCACCGTTGGTCAATACAGCATTTACCAAGCTGCTTTCGACTTCAGCAAATTGAGAAGTATCTCTGCTAAATCCCCGAGCATCTACTCCTGGAGATTCGTCTTCAAAATCCCAAGAAACTTTTTTCAAGTCTTTGAGATAAGCATTGATCAATAAAGAAGAAGCTACGATAGGATTTGCGACTTGTTGAGTACCCCTAAGGGCAATACCGTATTCAGTCTCCATGCCACAAACCTTTGCTACTGCCACTTTTAGTTCTCCTACCTATTCAATAAATTAGATTAGCTACATTAGAGATATTGCCCAGTAGCTACTCTTTCAATCGAACGACCTCCACTTGCTTGTTCACCATGAGAAACCAAAGTTCTAACATAGACAATTCTTTCCCCCTTCTTACCTGATATTTTAGCCCAATCATCAGGGTTAGTGGTATTGGGGAGGTCTTCATGCTCTTTGAATTCTTGTCGTATCGAATCTAAAAGATCTTGAGTTTTTATTCCAGAGCCTTGTTTTGCAATAACTCTTTTTATAGCTAATTTTTTAGCTCTACGTACTATATTTTCAATCATAGCCCCAGAAGAAAAATCTTTAAAGTACATAACCTCTTTATCGCCGTTTTGGTAGGTGACTTCTAAGAATCTATTTTCTTCATTGTCTTTATACATCTCAGATACAGTAGTTTCAATCATTGCTGATATAGCTTTATTTTTGTCTCCTCCGCCTAATGAAGTTATTTCAGCTTCATCAATAGGAATTTCTGCATTGAGATAACGAGAAAAAATTTGCTCTGCAGCTTTTGCATCAGGACGTTCAATTTTAATTTTAACATCTAACCGCCCTGGTCGTAAGATGGCAGGATCTATTAGATCTTCCCTGTTAGAAGCCCCTATCACGATAACATTGCGTAAAGCTTCTACCCCATCTATTTCAGCTAGCAGCTGTGGAACAATAGTAGATTCCATATCGGAGCTAATTCCAGTTCCCCTAGTTCTAAACAAAGAATCCATTTCATCAAAAAAGACAATGATTGGAACTCCTTCTTCAGATTTTTCTCTAGCTCTTTGAAAAACTAGGCGAATTTGGCGCTCTGTTTCTCCAACATATTTATTTAATAATTCTGGCCCTTTAATATTGAGAAAATAACTTTTATTAGTAGGTTCTCCAGAAACTGCTGATATTTTTTTGGACAAAGAATTAGCTACTGCTTTTGCTATTAAAGTTTTCCCACATCCAGGAGGTCCGTACAGTAAAACACCTTTGGGAGCTGGTAATTTATACTCTACAAATAAATCTCTATACAAAAAAGGAAGCTCGACTGCATCAGTAATAATTTCAATTTGGGCATCTAAGCCACCTACGTCTTCATAAGACACATCGGGAACTTCTTCTAGTACCAGCTCTTCTACTTCAGGCCTTGGCAATTTCTCTAACACCAAAGATGCTCTAGAATCTACCAATACTGTATCTCCGGCTCTCAAAACCACTTCTCGTATCGCATCGCTAAGCTCTACTACTCGCTCTTCGTCAGCTCTGCCAACAATTAAAGCTCTAGTTCCTTCATCAAAAACCTCTTTAATTGTTGCTACTTCACCAGATTTTTCTTCAAAAGTAGAAAGTACTATATTTAAAGATTCATTTAAAACAACTTCAACGCCTTTTTTCAAGTCTTTTTTGTTTAGACCTGGATGCAGTGCTACTCTCATTTTACGTCCACCAGAAAGCACATCTGCTGAATCATCATCATTGATTCCTAAAAAGGTTCCATATACAGAAGGAGGTTGGGTTAGCTTATCTACTTCCTCCCTAAGAGCAGTTATATGCTCCCTAGCCTCTCTTAGGGTATAGGTAAGTTTCTCGTTTTGAGATCGTGCTTGATTGAGTTGGACTTTTACCTCAAGAAGCTTTTCTTCTAGGGCAGACTTTTTAGAAGAACCAGTTCTTAGTTCTAATTCTTGCTCAAGGCTTCGGATAGTATCTCTAAGATCAGCTACTTGTTTTTCATACTCTTGTAGCTGACGTTGATATTCAAAATTAGACGTGAGACAACCTCCCTCTTTTTTGAAAAACGCCCGGTAGGAAACCGAACTAATGTGCTAAAAACTATTATTTACAATTTACCCTGTCTAGATCGTGTAAATTGTAATAAAGGAATAAAAACAAATTTTAAATTCTTCTGGTGGGTCAAAGCGAGGCATTTGTTAATGAAAGTTTGGATTGATCAAGATCTTTGTACAGGCGATGGACTATGCGAAGAAATAGCTCCTGCTGTTTTTCACCTTCAAGATGACGGGCTAGCTTATGTAAAAGAAGGAGATAAGATCCTAGATGACCCAGGTGGAACCGAAGGATTGGCCAATGTTCCCGATGATTTAAAAGAAGCTGTCATCGAAGCAGCCGAAGAGTGTCCTGGGGAATGTATTTTTATTGAAGATGAAGACTAAACTAATAGGTCTTTGTTCTTTATCCTTTGGCAACTAAGCTATTTAATTATTCTTGTATGAGTCAAAAATCCGGTATGGGCCACCATTCTATGGTCAGGTCTCACGGCAGCTCCTTTAACGTGCCAAGTTCTATTTAATACTTCTAAGGTTTCAGGCAGAACAAATTTAGTTTTACTCAAAGCTTCATGTAGCTGAGATACTTGACAAATACTTGGAAGATAACTAACTAAAACTCCCCCTGCTTTCAAAGCCTTCTCAGCATGGGACAATACTTTCCAAGGCTCGGGCAAATCTAAAATTATACTGTCAAGGTCAACTTCAGAAATACCTTCATATACATCTCTTTGTTCGACTGTATAATTTTCCAATAATTGTTTTGAAACAAATCCTTCTACATTAGCTTTGGCTCGAACAGCAAAGTCTGGCCGTATTTCATATCCTGTAACTTTTGCACCCGATCTTAGCAAAGCTAAAGATAATGCTCCTGAACCTATGCCTGCTTCTAGAACTTTTGAACCCACTGAAATATCTGCCAGCATTAAAATAGTTCCAAGATCTTTGGGGTAAATAACTTGAGCCCCTCGTGGCATCTTTAGAACAAAGTCAGAAATAGTAGGTCGCAAGCACAAAAAAGAAGACCCATTAGAAGTTTTTACAGTAGTTCCTTCTATTTTGCCTAAGATATCGTTATATTCCACAAAACCCGTATGGGTATGAAACTGACCATTAACAGTTAATTTTTGGAGATATCGTCTAGATTTGGAGTCTATCAAAAGGACTTTATCGCCATCTTCAAAAATATTTATCACCTATTATTCACTACAGAAGGACCTTTTTTTGAAAGACGACAAAAAGCACATAATTCAGAAGGAGTTGGACTTTTACAAACCTTACAAGGTTGTAAAGTTGTAAAATCAAAATTTTCTTCTTGTTTGAAACTATCTAAAGCTTTAGATAAAAATCCCAAATAAAAGGCTGACTTTGTACCAGGAGATCTATCTTCAATAGCATTTAGAGCTTCTTTTAGTCCAATGTGGCGGTTTCCTTTAGACATTGGACACTCTTGTACTATGTAGTCAATCCCTTTTATAATACAATATGCTGCCATTTCTCTTTCGGATAATCTCACTAATGGTTTAATTTTTCGAACAAAACCATTTCCAGCAGCCAAACAAGGAGACTGGCGAGACAACGAAGAAAGGTCCCAACGCAATACATTGCCCATCAATACTGCTGCTTCATCATCTAGATTGTGACCAGTAGCAACTACATCGTAGTTATTTTCTAAAGCAACAGAGTTGAAAAAATGCCGTTTAGAGGTTCCGCAAGCTGAACAAGGCGCTCTTTTTACGATTCGAGGAGAATCTGAAATACTAAATCCTAAGGCCTGCTGAACATCTTTTTCAATTAGTTTCAAAGATTTACTTTGAGCATATTTTAAAGCCATAGCGTGAGAATCTTGTGAATATTGGCCTATTCCCAAAGCTAGATACAAGCCATCAACTTCATATCCCAGCTCTAGCAATATATCCCAAAGAGCCAAGGAATCTTTACCACCTGAAACAGCCACTAAGACTTTTTCTCCATCAAATATCATGGAATGTTCTTTTATGGTTTTACGTACTTGTTCTTTGCAGTAATGTAAAAAACAATCCCCACAAAAAGAAGCGTTATGACGCCTTATGTCAATAATGCCTGGTTCTAAACACCTTTTGCATTTCACAAATATCCACCTGAAATGACTGGTCTAACTTCTATGCTATCTTGATCTTGTAAAATCCCATCTTGAGGAATTAATTGACCATTTCTAATTACTAAAAAAGATTCTCGGTTTATCTCTAGAGTCTTCATTAGACTAGCAACAGACAAAGGACCTTTTAAATCTAACTCTTTTTTAGGATTATTTAGTAAAACTTTCATTATCGATTAAACTTTTTTTAAATCTTTACCATCATTTGTAAAAGATATTATCTTTCCTGGTTCTAACTTTTGGCTAAAGATAGTTTTAGGAGAGTTTATTTTGGTTGAAAACTTTTTCCATAAAAGTCCAGCGCCTCCCAATGCTCCTGCTGCTACCCAATAACGGTTTCCTCCTAAGATTCCTTTTCGAAAACCATGTCTTAGCAATAGACGAAAAATTTTTTCCACTTATATCCTCCGAAGTTCTACGAGAGTAGAACGCTTTTTACCTCTTTTGCGTCCCATAAAATAAACAATTCCCAATAATGCAATACCTCCTAGGGCTAACAGGATTGGGATGGATTCGGTTTCAATAGCATCTCGAGTTTGGTTAGTTTGTTCTGCTAGTTGATTAAATCCAGCTTGTATATCTTGAATAGTTATAGGTTTAGAATCTGATAATTTTTTCGAAATATCGTTGGTCATTTATTTGCCTTCTTCTTGCGACTGCTCAAAGCAGCCTTTAGTGCTATAGCAGCTATTACCAAAGCCACTATCATAACTATCAAATAAGGAGCCCAGCTCAAGCTTCCAGAAAATAATGTTCCTGTAGTACTTTGGAGTAATCTAAGCAGGCCTATTGATAATAAAACAATTCCTATCCCCAAAGAAAAAGAACCAACAACTCCAAAAATAACAAAACGCCCCAATCCTTTCAATGGATCCAAGGTCTGCTGTTTGGCATATTTGATAATTAAATTAGTCAGATCTGTTGCTGTTTCAATCACATTTGGATCTTGCTGTATATCTTCTGGCATCGGCCTCCTTTGGTCGATATCCCCAATAGAGGGGGTAAAGTACTTATTTTTACAACCCTAAACACATATAAATAAATGTGAAATAATTTTATTTTTACATCCAAATTGAAAATTTCAAACTTGGATCCAATATCATAATTCTAAATAATTCTAATCAAAGTCTTTTCAAGTTTTCCCCTTGAAACCAAAGCCTAAATCCCTTTTTACTAAATCAAATTAAAAAAGTATCTAAAGTTAGCTATTAGAGTTTTTTTTATCAACTGGCTCTAAAGCTGCTTTAAAAAAAGCCCTTATATGTTCTAGACGCTCCTGTAGGGCAACTTCTCCCAATGGATCTTTTTCTAGCAAACCTTCTAAAAATGGTAAGTCACTAAAATAACTCAAAAGAGCACCATATCCAGTCAATAAAAGCTGTTCAGGGTCATGATAGCGAAAGTGACCTGCTTCCATTTCTCTTTGAAAAAATCCACAAGCACGTTCGAGGAGGGGACGCAATAAAGTTCCTAGCTCCACAGCTAGTCCCCTTCCTCCTTCAAGAGCTTCTCTTCTGACCAAACGCACAAAGTCGGGATTTTGCTCAAAGAATTTAAAACCTGTAGTCAAAACTCTATCTACTTGTTCCCAGCCATCTTTTGGTTCTCTAGTAGCTTCTTCTACCCTTCTAAACCAATCTATAAAAGACACTTCAAAAACTTCTCTATAAATTGCTTCTTTAGAGGAAAAATGATGAAGAAGACTAGGTCTTCTAATACCTACAGCAAGTGCTATATCATTCAAAGAAGTGCCCTCATATCCACGGGCAGCAAAACATTTCAAAGCCTCTGACACAATAAGAGAACGAGTAGAAGGCATAGGAGAAGACGTGTCAGACATTAGCTCTAGGCTAAAACAAAATCTTTCCTCTTTAGGCATTAATTCTCATTTTGTTTGAATCTTGATAATCCAAAACACATATTTAGCTTATTTTATGTATCTTCAAAGTATAAAAAACTAAATAAAATACCTTTGATATTACAAAAAATTAAAATCAAAAATATTTATGCCACCATTTCTCCTGAGGTCTTTATAGCAAATAAACTTTTATAAAAATTTCAAAAAGTAGGTTCCCATGGCTTTATTTGCCTCAAGTCTTTCCCAACATCCAAATTCTATTGAAGCAACTGGAGAAGTAATCGGAACAATCCTAGAATCTATTAATACCAAGATAAGCCTTGCTTTGATTTTTGTTACCAAAATGAACTCGGGGTGGAAAGCCCATGACTTTAGTTCTGCGTTGTAGAACCCCGCCCGGGCTTATAGCCCGAGGAAATGTCACACCGGGGGTCTAGAATTATAACTATGGCATATCGATCTTCCAACAAGACGGTCTACTGTGCAAAGTACCACATTATCTGGTGTCCTATTTGAAAACTAAAAGACAGCTGTATAAATGACACAAGTTCGCTATAACTACCGATTGAGAGTAAGTCCTGCTCAAGATGGCCTACTCCAAGGGGTATTTGATACTAATCGATTTGTATGGAATCAGACATTGGGACGTTGGAGGGATCTGTGGAGTAATGAAGGCTTATT
>JAJYPT010000246.1 GCA_021795135.1 Actinomycetes bacterium | reverse complement strand
GTCGGGATAGAAATGGACCCACAGGTACTGTCCATTTAGCTTTTTTGGAAAATTATACTCGCTTTGCTAACATGGCTCACAATTAATATTTTCTAATTATCTAACCATTTAAACTTCTATGTCTGAAAGAGTATCAACAAGATCTTCTACTTGGCGCAGCCGCAATGTTTGGTCTATAGCTCTTTCAGCTAGTTTCGCCGATCTTGGCTATCAGTCTGTTATAGGGGTTTTTCCGTTATTTGTGGTAGTAATACTGCACAAGCCAGTATGGGTTTTTGGTCTCTCCTCAGCCCTTAGTTATGGAGGCGGAGCTTTTTTTGCTTGGTTAGGAGGACGTCTAGGTAACAAAGTAGGACATAGGCGTCTTGCCATAATTGGAAACCTTATGATTCCCCTGTTGTCATTTTCTGCTTTGAGTACAAATATTGCCGTAGCTATTGGTTTGTTTGCAGGAGGTTGGTGGGCTCGCAACCTAAGAAGTCCTTCTAGAAGAGTTATGTTGGTAGATGCTGTCCAAGATAAGGATAAAATACCTGCTGCTTTTGGTTTTTTACATGCCTTAGACGTTGGAGGTGGCATTTTAGCAGCTGTTTATATATTGGTGGGACTTAGTATACACATTTCAATAGCTAAGCTATTTATCTTCACAGTGATTCCATTATTGGTATCTAGTTTGTTTCTTATTCGAACCCATAGCTCAATAGGCTATAAAAGATCTAGTTCTCAAACAGAGCTAAACAAAACTCAAACTATTTTTAAAGCACCAACAAAAGGTTTGCTTGTAGCAGCTACTTTATATGGCTTTACTTATTACAGTATTGGGTTTCCAATTCTTAGTGTGGCTCAAAAATCTCATTCTTTGCGTTTTGGTATAGTTGCTTTTTTAATCTTTCAAGCTACATCTTCTCTTGTGGGTTTGATTTTGCCCCGCTTTGTTGGTGCTTCTTTAATCAAGAAGTTTAAAACATTAGCTCTATTTGGATACATTGGTGCAGGAGTTGGAGGAGTGATATTGGCAATGGCTTATTTTGCTTCCCTTGGAGTCCTAGCTATGATAGTTGGGATAGGAATCTTAGGATCTTCTCTTGGGGTGGTAGAAACACTAGAGCCAACTTTGATTTCTATGTTAAAAAATTCTCAAACTGTAGGTAGAGGTTTTGGTTCTTTGTCAGCAGCTCGTAGCCTTGGAGTTTTTATCGCGAATGTTGTAATGGGGATATTATATGGGCTAAATCCCAGCTTGTCTTATACCTATGTAGCAGTTGTGGCAACAATAGCGGGGACTATACTTCTAAAAACAGTCTCAGAAAAAGCTTTTTCTTCGAGTAATCTGAATAGTTAATTTAGATTTATCTTATTTGCATCCAATAGAATCTTTTTATGACACAAATATCTTTTTCTCAAAGTGCCCTTTTGGTTATGGATTTTCAAAATGGAATTTTAGAAAACTATCCTCAAAAGACTGAACAAGTGCTTCCAAAAGTATCAAAGGCAATAGATTTTGCTAGACAAGTTGGAATAGAAGTTTTTTACGTAAGGGTTGCATTTAGAGCCAATTACCCAGAACTTAGTGCGAATAATACCTTCTTTTCTGCTATTGCAAAAAGTGGTGATTTGTTTAATCAAGATGGACCAAGTACGCAAATCCATTCTTCAATTAAGCCCCAAGATGGAGAAGTGATTATAACTAAGCGTAGAGTTAGTGCTTTTGCTGGTAGCGACTTAGACGTCTTATTGAGAGCCAAAGATATCAAAAGGCTTATATTGAGTGGGGTATCTACAAGTGGGGTAGTGCTTTCTACTATTAGAGCTGCATCGGATTTAGATTTTTCTCTTGTAGTCCTCAAAGATGCTTGTTTGGACCCAGATGATGAAGTCCATAAGGTTTTGACTGAAAAGGTTTTTGTTAGACAAGCCGAAGTTGTAAACGTTGAGGAATGGATATCTTTAGAACAAAAAAAATAATACTTATTTAAAAGTTCTTTTCTTGTATATCTTTTATGTTGCTAATATTCGATTGTGCCCTTAGCTACTGTTGTAATCAATCCTTTTGCAGGTGCAGGACGAGCTTTATCTTGTAGTAAAGATGTAATTAAAAAATTAACCGATAATGGATGGGAAGTAGAAAGTTTTTGTTCTACAAGTATCGAAAATGCTCAAGAATTAGCTAGTCAAGCAGTAGACCAAAATCGAATTGTCATAGCACTGGGAGGAGATGGCTTAGCGGGAAGACTTGCTGGGGTAGTAGCTGATAAAGATGGCGTATTTGCTGTTTTGCCAGGAGGTAGGGGAAATGATTTTTCTACCTATATTGGGCTTAAAAAAAATCCTATCGAAGCTGCCTCGCAACTGCTTCAAGCTAAACCGAGGCGTATTGATTTAGGAATGATTGGACAGCGTTCTTTTTTGGGGGTATCTGGAGTAGGTTTTGATGCCAAGGTCCAACAAGTAGCTGAATCTTCAAAAGCAAAATTGGGAGGGGCAATTTATGCTTATGCTGCTTTGAAGGTCATTCCTAAATGGCGCCATATCAATTTCTACTTAGATATAGATGGACAAATTATCTCCATGAAGGGTTGGATGGTAGGAGTAGCTAATTCTGGAGTATATGGGGGAGGGATGAAACTAGTTCCTGATGCAAAAATCAATGATGCTAGTTTAGAAGTCATCACAATATCGGCTACTTCTCGTATGTATTTTCTTAGAATTTTTCCCAAAGTTTTTTGGGGTGGTCATACTAAAGATCCCCATGTTCGAATACAACACGC
>JAJYPT010000245.1 GCA_021795135.1 Actinomycetes bacterium | reverse complement strand
TCCAGGATTATTTATTTATACTCCTCGAGAATTTATGAATCAATTCCAAGCTAGGACTAAAAAACCGCCTACAAAACCTATAGATTTACAATTTGGTATGAATCCACTAGATTTTCAACCTCCCAGCCAAGATCTAGACTTTGGTCGCCAGATTTAGAAAATTTCTTTCTCTCGATTTAGCGAGGATGTAGCTAATTGTTTTTATTTTCAAAAGCAGCTTTAGCGATATTAAAGTTCTTTGGTCGAAGTTGACGTTTTTTGGATTCACCAGGCTCATTTAGCTTTTCATGGGTTAATGAACAAGAGGAATTCTTTGGATAAAAAAACTAAATCGAATGAAACTAAGCCCACCAAACAAGAACTATATGCCAATCCAGGAGCTTATAAACTCACCTTATCTATGGTCCTTTCTTCTTTGATACTCCCAGGAATATTTGGACTGTTATTCACTGGTATCCCTTTTTATGTTGGTTTTTATATGCAGGTTTATCTTATATCTATGATTGTTGATTTAGTAGTTGGTTGGGTATTGACCAAAGCACAAAAGGGTCCTCGCGATGTTCATGTTGCTAAATATATGTTTTTTCAAGTTTATCTTGCAGGTATTTGGGCTGTTCTAGATGCTTGGAGGGTAGTAAATTTCCAGATTGGATTAGGTATTTTATATTAGGGAATCTTTTTATCTGCTTTTGTCATTGGAAAACTATTTGGACTCCAAATTACTACTGCAATTGTTTTTCCAGAACGTGCTTCTAAAAAGGCAGTAAATATGACAACTATTATAATTGGTGCAGCAGGTTTATTATCTGTAGGTGGATATGGAATGGTTAGAATGGTCAATTTCTTAAACCCCAATTCAGCTAATGCGATTCTTAGTGTGGCTATGTTGTTGGTTACCTCATTTGATAACTTTGATATTCTTTTCTATCAGCAGTGGAGGTAAAAAGAAGAAAAGATTAGAACAAGATAAATTATCTAGTACTTAGAGTAAAAACCTCTGGCAATAGTTCTAAACAACCTAACTTAATTGCTAAAAAGCCCTTTTCGCATATTTGAGTTCTATAAATTTTTTATCCTTGCATTGGCAGATAAAAGATTTTGATCAATTCATTATGGAAGAATTATTTACAATCTAGTTTTAGTCTAAAACTAGATTGTAAATGTTCAATATTATGATAAGCAAGACCTATATCTAAGAGCTAATCTTATATAAATGCCAACTTATCTTGATCAAATCATAAAGGCCCATCGTAAAGCTGCTACCTTGGATTCTCGTAATTTAGAGGATCTAATTGATCAAGCTGAACAATTGACAGAAAATTCGAATCTTGAAAAATTGAGTTTTAAAAATGCTTTATCTCAAAAGTCTTCTAATTCAGTCAAAATTATAGCTGAAATCAAAAGGCGTTCTCCTTCTAAGGGGTCTCTATCTGAAAACCTAGATCCTGTACTTTTAGCTAAAGCTTATTCTCAAGGAGGAGCTAGCTGTATATCTGTACTTACTGACCAAGATTTTTTTGGTGGAAGTCCTAAAGATTTACAACAAGTTAGACAAGTCGTTGATTTACCAATTTTACGTAAAGATTTTACTATTTCAAAAGCCGATATTTGTGATGCAAAACTTATGGGTGCGGATGCAATTTTGTTGATTGTCGCAGCCTTATCTAAAGTAGAGCTTTTTGATTTCTTGCAATTGGCAAATCGACTAAGATTAGATGCTTTAGTAGAAGTCCACGACGAAAAAGAATTAGATATAGCTCTTGAAATTGGTGCACAAATTATAGGAGTCAACCAAAGGGATTTGTTTAGCTTTAAAGTAGATATAAACAGAGCTGAACAACTTGTAGATAAAATACCTGATTCTGTTGTCAAAGTAGCTGAGTCAGGTATTTCACAGCCACAAGATCTATCTCGTTTGGCCAAAGTTGGTTTTGATGCTGCTTTGATAGGTGAAGCTTTTGTTACTTCTCAAGATCCTCAAATGGCTATCGAAAAAATGAAATTAGCAGGAACAACTTAGTGTTTGTCAAAATTTGTGGAATTACTAATGAACAAGATGCTTTGCTAGCAGTAGCTTTAGGCGCAGATGCTTTGGGTTTTGTTTTTGCTGATTCAAAGCGACAGATCAGTTCTGATATTGCAAGAGACATTATCAATAGAGTTCCAAAAGAAATAATGACTATTGGAGTTTTCAAAAACCAACCTATTGAAGTAGTAGATAGAATTATTACCAAAACAGGACTCCAAGGTGCTCAACTTCATGGAGATGAATCTATAGAAGCTACCCAATGGTTATCTGAAAGAGTACCATTTGTTGTAAAAGCTTTTTCTGCTGGAAGTCCTATGGTGGGTTTTGCAAATCGTTTTAGGGCCAATGCAATTTTAATCGATGGTAAAAGCCCAGGATCTGGGCAAGTATTTGATTGGACGCTAGTAGAGGGAGTGCCTCCGGTTCAAAAGTTAATTTTAGCTGGAGGTCTCAATTGTACAAATGTAGCAGAAGCAATAAGGTCAGTAAGACCTTGGGGGCTAGATGTCAGTACAGGAGTCGAGACATCTCCAGGCAGAAAAGACCCGCGCAAACTTAGAAGATTTATTGAAATAGTTCGCTCTTTTGAACAGCAGGACGAAAAACTAACAACAGGCGACCTTTATGATTGGGAAGAAGAACCTTGGTGAAATGGAACAAAAAATAACACAGCAAAAAAATGCCTCTTTGATGGCAAGGCCAACTGAAGAAGGTCGTTTTGGAGATTTTGGCGGAAGATTT
>JAJYPT010000244.1 GCA_021795135.1 Actinomycetes bacterium | reverse complement strand
GGTTTTAGATTCGGTTTTGCTACAGCTTTCTTCTACGATAGAAAAGCAAGTAGAACTCCGTAGAAAAATAAAATCTGCTCTAACTTACCCTTCTGCTGTTTTGGGTTTTGTTGTAATTATATTAGTAGCAATGTTGCTATTTGTTGTCCCTAGTTTTAAAAACATTTATTCTAGCTTGGGTGGAACCCTACCTTTGCCTACTCGAATTTTGATGAGTATTTCTACAGGATTAGCTAACTTTTTTCCTTTTGTCATAATTGCAATTGGGCTACTTATTTTTGGTTTCCGTCGCTATATAGCAACAGAAAAAGGCAGATCTTTATGGGATAAAATTAAGTTGAAGATATGGCTTTTTGGAAAATTAATTCATAAAACATCTCTCGCTAGATTTTCTAGAACCCTTTCTTCTTTGCTCAAAGCAGGGGTTCCCATCTTGGAATCTTTAGAAATAACTAAAGATACTGTAGGAAATAGTGTGGTTGCAGATGCAGTTGTTGATGCCAAAGAAGGGGTACGACAAGGAGAATCTCTAGCAGCTAGGTTTATGAATCATCCAGTATTTCCTCCTATGGTTGTTCAAATGCTTTCAGTTGGTGAAGAAACGGGTTCAGTTGATACCATGTTGGAAAAAGTAGCTGAATTTTACGAACAAGAAGTAGAAGCTATTGTAGATTCTTTGACTTCTTTGTTGGAGCCTGCCCTGATGGTGGTGTTAGGCGGTGCGGTGGGATCTATGATTATTTCTTTGTATCTACCTATGTTTGATGTTATAAAACTTATTCATTAGAAATAAGAAAATGATAAACTAAAAATTTGTTTGTTTTGATACGTTTTATATTTAGTGAAAATATTTTACAAAGTTAGATTTATAAAGACTGGTTTAAAAAAAGATTAAAGTAGGATTTAAATTACTAATTTCCACTATCTACAAAAATTGATAGTGGAAATTAGTAATTTTTTTTATTTATGTTGTAGATAATTTATTTTAGCTATTGTTAGATATTGTTTTTTCAGATTGCTTGTTTGTGACAACTTTTGGCTCTGGGCCTGTGATGCTGCTTTTTACCAATGGAGCAAGAAGACAGATTCCCAATGCTCCTGAAAAACTAAATAATAAACCAACAAGTCCAATAAAAATTGCAATCGAACTCATAATCCCTTTATCAGTACTTAATGTAAAAGCAATTATAAAAAGAACAACTCCAATACCAAGACGTAGTTGTCTTCCTGGTTTGGTTTGTAAAAATTGAGCTATTTGTAGCATCATTCCCCCTTGTTTAGAATAGAATATTATCTCTTATAAAGTTCTAAATTTCTTCCTGACACATACTAATATTTGCAACCTAGTATTCTAAGATAAAGATTGCAATAAAGATATAGGGAGAAGAATGAAATTTACGATAAGAGCCCTTGCGGCGATGACTGCAACTGGACTTACATTGACTGCGTGTGGAACATCTTCTGCTGCTGCGAGTCAAAAGCCTAAACATAAAGCGTCCCTTAGTTCTTATAGTGTGAAATCTACATGGTCTTCTGTTGGTCCCACTCCTCACTTTTCAGCTGTGGATTCTAAATTGCACAAAGTTTTTGTAAGTAATTTAGCCGCTGGAACCTTGACTGTATTGAATTCTAAAACCGGAAGTAAAATTACTTCTATCAAAATTGGGGGAGTATTACATACTGTTATGGTAAACCCTAAGACTAATAGGGTCTATGTCACAGATATCCAAGGTGGGTATTTAGATGTTGTCAATGCCAAAACAGATTCTGTCATAACAAGAATAAAAGTAGGTGCTCACCTACATGGGCTAGCTCTTGCTCCTAGTTTGCATCAAGCCTATGTTACAGATATCTCAACTAATAAAGTCTATATAGTAAATACAAAAACTAATGCCGTTGTTACTCCTTCGGGCATTACTGTTGGTTACAATCCATGGGGTGTTGCTGCAAATCCAAAAGCTCATGAAATTTATGTAGCCAATACCGGAATGAACTTATTTCCCAAATCAGTCAATGCAGCTGGAGATAACGTTAGCGTAGTAAATGTAAAGACTATGAAAGTGGTCAAAACTATTACAGTTGGACCTCATCCTTGGAATTTGTTATTTGATTCTAAAAATAACAATCTTTATGTAGGGGTATCTGGAGCAAATAAAATTGCTGTTATAAATAGCAATAAGGTAATAGGTACTATTTCTGTTGGAAAGTCTCCACATGGTTTAGCTTTAGATAAAAAAGAAAATGCTTTATTTGTAAATAACAGTTCTTCTAATACTGTCTCTATTATCAATACAACTAATTCTTCTGTGGTAAAGACTGTTCCAGTTGGAACTCAACCCCAAGGAATTTCAGTAAACCAAAAGAATGGTTTTGCCTATGCAGTAAATCAAGCAAGCCAAAGCGTTAGTGTTTTAGCTCCTTGATGTTATAGTTTGGGTTTAACTCGATTCAAATTGTTCGTAATCACAACTTTGTGGATTTTTGTCACTTCTCCAGTTTTTGAAACTGGGGGAGTGACGAAAGCGACCATTTTGCAGTTTTGAATAATTTACTTCACATACCAATTTAGGAACCAAAGGTTCCCAATCAGTTTGTTTGTTCTTGTTCCACCTACTGATCCCTCCTGGCTTTTTCCCATCGCTATTTTTATCAAGCCAGGGATGAGATTGGTATTGGCTTGGAGATAATCTGTAAGGAGAGACAATATCAACTAATTGCTTCTGCTGTGATAGGTCAAAAGAAGAGGTACTCCCTAAATAATTTAGTACACCTTT
>JAJYPT010000243.1 GCA_021795135.1 Actinomycetes bacterium | reverse complement strand
AACCCAAAAGTATTGTAGTTCCAGTGGATGATGACGGCAATAAGTCCAAGGTTTGTGCGCAAACCACGGCAGCTTGAGTCCAAGAATCCCACGACTTTAGTCGTGGGAGCAGTCAAAAAAAGTTCTTACTAGATAAGTTTTTGTTTATCTTTAATGATCAAGTATTTGATTAATATAATTTTGTAAAGAAGATCCTAAAATATTTGAGGCATCGTTATAAATAACATCTCCTTCGAAAGCTCCATATATTCGATCAAAACTATATTTTAAAATCTTATTTTTAATTTGATTAATTTGTTTTGTTCCCAAAGGAACATAGTTTGGATAACTATACATAGAACTTAAAGACTTTCTATCTTTGCCTACTTGAATAGTGTCAGAACTAAAAAGAATTCCCTTATGGTCTTGACCTTTGTCCCACACCAATACACAAGATCCGGGAAAATGTCCTCCGAGTTGAACTAAAGATATTGAAGGGCTTAGGTGGATTTTATCTTTCCATAATTCCAAATTAATTGGCTTTCTCGTTATCCAAGTTTGATCATCATTAGAAAGAAATACCTTAGAACCAAATTTTTGAGACCATTCAAAACAAGAAGAATAAAAATGAGGATGAGAAATAGCTATATAACTTATTCCACCTAAGTCTTCAATCCTAGTAACTGTTTGTTCATCTATATAACTGATACAATCCCAAAGCACATTTCCTTCATCAGTTTGAATCAAAAGACAACGTTGGCCTATTCCAAAATCTGGATGAGTTCTAATTCCAAAAATATGGTCTTCTTCTTGAGTAATTGCATTATAAAAATTACCCTTCATTTCTTCAAGAGTTGTCCAAAGTTGACCTTGATGTCCTATATATTGGCGGGGATCTTGACAAATAGCACAAAAAGAAGGGGGATTTTGTGATGGTTCGTGTTGAGTTCCACAAGTTTGGCAGATATAAGCAAACATAATTCCTCTCATTAGATGTGACTATTGACTTCAAACTATAAAATAGCAATAATGACTGACAAAAATTCTCCACGAAATCTAATTGAACAACTTTCAAAAAGAATCAAGCAAGGTCAACGTTCTGTTTTAGCAACAGTAATATCAACCAAAGGTGAACCACCTTGTCAAGTTAGTCAAAAAATCCTCCTAGGAACAAAAGGTGAAATTATTGCAGGAACCCTAGGTTGTTCAGAGTTTGATACTCAAGCAAGTCAACTAGCAATTTCAATACTAGGTAAAAACAAAGTTCAATTGATTTCTCTACAACATGATCTTGGAGAAATAGAAGTTTATTTTGAACCCTATAAACCAATGGAACATCTCGTAGTATTATCGGCGACCCCTATAGCCTATTGGCTTTTGAAATGGGCAAAAGATTTAGGTTTTACTACTGCTTTGATAGAGTCAAATTCTCAATTGATAACACCTTCTTTTCGAGAAGATGTAGATGTAATAGTAAACGATGCCAATGAACTTGGTGCTTGGGAAAACATACGAGTAGTTCACACAAATCATAATTCTAGTGATTTAGCTACCCAAATTGCCACGTTAGTTAAAAATGGAGCCAATTTTGTAGGAATTGTGGGAAGCAAGCGCCATAGTGCTTTATATTTAGAAGAACTAAAAGAAGTTGGCTTAGCGCCTCAAACTATATCCAAAATTCAAACTCCTATAGGTTTGGATATAGGTGCCAATACCCCTCAAGAAATAGCCCTATCAATACTAAGTGCCGTTGTGGCTATAAAAAACAATAGACCAGGAAATCTAATGAGTATTTAAAATAAATATAAAGTTCATTTTAAATACTAAAGGATGAGTTTAAACTCATCCTTTAGTATTTAAAATTCTCCAACTAACAAGCATAATCTTGATCATAGGTAGAATTGGAATATTGAACCATCCATACTGAATTAGAAGTAAAAGCTTCATGATAAGGACCAGGCTGACACCAAGTACTAGGATTATTGAGAGTTACTCCAGTTGGCACCCACATAGGAACATTGGGAGAATAATTTCCAACTATTGTTGTAAATTGATAATGAGTTGAATATATTCCCACTACCATTCCATGAGACTGCAAAGCTGCTATTGCCCCAGCTACTACTTGAGCATTAGCAGCTGTATCTATCGTTCCGTTTGGTGTGCCCCAGTTATTTCCAGTTTCAACATCTAACCACCAAGTACGAGCTCCTATGCCTTGACTAGATGCACTTTGCATAGAAGATATAGCTGCATTATAGCCATAATTGTAACTTTGACAATTGAGATCTGAAGATGAACAAGTACCAGCAGGGCCTGTATTACCTTGAGAATACCCAGTAGGAGAATTTAGATTTATATAAAGACTCCTTGAATTTCCTGCCCATGCAGCTTCACTTGTCAAACAAGGGTTAGTAGTAAAAGCAGAACCGTAATTTACCCCTACAATAGCCGCATTATAAGGAGTAGAAGGATAATTGCCACCACATTGAGGCCACGAAATATCATAACCAGTAGTAGCGCTAGTATAAGGACCTATTCCTGAATTTGCCTCGGCTGTAGGAGCCGTACCAACTCCGGTAGTTACACTCATACCCATAACAGGAGACAATAGATTAGTTCCTCCAGCTGAACCTCTAAAAGGAGCATCTCCAAAAGAAAAAATTCCACCATCTGAAGCTACTAACCAATAGCCTCCGCCATTTGGATTAGTAGTCATTCCAACAATTGGCTTATTGAGTCTCATACCTCCAGTTGAACCATAAAATTGGGCATTTCCAAAAGAAAAGATTCCACCATCTGAAGCTACTA
>JAJYPT010000035.1 GCA_021795135.1 Actinomycetes bacterium | reverse complement strand
ATTTTGAACGCTACTAGATGGACAAAGAGAATTTAATATACATTCTTCACATAGAGGAACCCTTGATTTGCATACTTTTCTTCCATGAAGAATAAGACGCAGACTAAAGACACCTCTTTGGTCTGGTGGAATCAAAGAATTTAATTCCTCTTCAACTTTTTCTGGGTCTTTTTTATCAGTAAGACCTAATCGGCGACTCAACCTACCCACATGAGTATCTACAGGCAAGCCAGGCTTGTCGAACCACACACTCAAAACTACATTTGCTGTTTTTCTCCCCACTCCGGCCAAACTTACCAATGATTCCATATCTGAAGGCACTTCTCCGTCAAATCTTTCTACTAAATCTTTTGACATGGCTATTAAATTTCTGGCCTTATTCCTAAAAAATCCGGTTGAACGTATGAGTTCTTCTAATTGTTCAGGATTAGCAGCAGCCAATTTTGCTGGGCTATCGTAGTTGGAAAAAACCTTTGGAGTAACTTCATTTACCCTTTGATCAGTGCATTGAGCAGATAAAATAGTAGCAACTAACAATTCAAAAGGATTTTTATGACTCAAAGCACAAAGTTTTTGAGTCGTTCCAGGATATTGTTGAGATAACAGTTCATTTATCTTAACCGCTAATTCAGTTTTTGACATAGACGAGGACACTTTTTAACAATAGACCACAGGTGGAACTTCACCTAATTTTTGATTTCATAGGAACAAGTTATTCATATTGAAGTAGTTGAAGAATTATCAAAAATAAACTTTTCTCAGCTCAATGATCTCATTGAGCGAGTTCGTTTAGCTGATGACCATGAACCATTAGGAGACTACAAGTGGACCGAATCAGGCAAAACCCACCCCTTTGGAGTTATGGCTGGCTTTGTAGCTTTAGATGACGAAGGTAATTTATTGGGATTTGTCCAACTCTCCAGCTCTCCAAATAGCCAAACTTTGGGATTTATTATAGATCCAGCTTTGAGAGATGCAAACAACCATATAGGTCAAGAACTTTTATCTACAGCTTTAGGATTTAGTAGAAATAAAATTAATTATAAAGATGACATTTACCTTTGGATTCCCAAGCCAACTCCTTATCATGATCTAATTGCCAAAGAGGTTGGGCTAAAAAAAGACAGGGAGCTTTTCCATATGAGAAAAGATATCTCCAATATGAAACTGTATCCAAAAGATGACCACATCGTAGCTTTTACAATGAACAAAGATGAAAAGGCTTTAATAGAATTAAACAACCGTTCATTTGGAAACCATCCCGAACAAGGTAATTGGGACTTAAATATCTTCAAACAAAGACAACGACAACCTTGGTTTGATCCCGAAGGACTCTTGCTTTATAGAGAAGATGGCAATTTAGGTGGATTTTGTTGGATAAAAATAGATGATTTCTTGCTTCAAAAACATTCAATGGGAGAGATTTATATCCTTGGGATTGATCCAAAATTCCAAGGAAAAGGCATAGGTAAAATTATGATGAAAGCTGGATTGAATTGGTTAAAACAGCAAGGAGTTTCTATAGCGACTTTATATGTAGATGCAGACAACAAAAGAGCTATTGCACTATATAAAAGTTTAGGCTTTGCTCCTCATCACATAGATAGAGCTTACAAAAGTGATCCTAATTTAATATAATTTTTAAATTAGGATCACTTTTTATCAATAGATCAACCCGCTATACCTGAGGCTCCTATCGCTGCACCTACTGAAAAGGTAATGCCTGCTGCAATGGCTGCTACAAATAGTTGTCTCAAACTAGACATAATCAAAGGCCTACCTGTGAAATAAGCAAGTGCTCCACCTACAGCCAAGGCTGAAACTGCTCCAAGCACTATAGAAGCAATGACTGCAATCATACCTCCAACAAAAAACCACGGTACTACGGGTAAAATAGCCCCAATAGCAAAAGAAACAAACGAAGCAGCTGCTGCTTGAGTTGGCGAACCTAGTGAATCAGGATCTAACCCTAATTCTTCCCTTACATGAGTTTCTAAGGCCTGTTCCGGGGTTTTCATTGTTTCATTAGCTAATTCGGTTGCCAATGGTAACTCAATGCCTCTTTTTTGAAAAATTAAGATAAGTTCTCTTTTTTCAGCTTCAGGAGAAGTCTTTATCTCATGACGTTCTTTTTCAATTTCTTTTTCAAAAAGTTCTTTTTGAGCTTTCATTGAAATATATTCCCCCGCCGCCATTGAACAGGCCCCGCCTATCATTCCAGCTAGACCAGCTAAACGAACGAATCCAGGAGTTGGATGAGCTCCAATTACTCCTAATACTAAAGAAATATTAGAAACTAGTCCATCACTTATCCCAAACACAGCTGCTCTTGCGCCACCGCCTTGTATATCTCTGTGGTGCTCTTTTAGTATTTCTTCATCTGACATTTTATTTGCTTTACTTGCCGAAGAAGAATCTAAGGGACCTAGTTCAGACGAAGCCTCAAATGGCGTATTCATAAATTCACTACCTTTCATGTCCCAAATTGTACTTGCATTAGGGAAATGTTGAGATAAATCAAAAAGAACTAATTATTAATAAAAAAACTAAACTCTTAAATACATCATTAATAATACGCTAATTAATAATGATTTAGACTGTAAATATGGCAAGCCTGTACGATTTAGATCGGCAATATTTTTCTCAGCTTCTAAAAGATCACCCTACCTATCGAGTAGAACAAATCTGGAAGGGACTCTACAACCAAGGACTCCAGCTACAAGATATTACAGATCTACCTAAGACCTTTAGACAAGAACTAGCTTTGGTCGAAGATCTACAACCAGGACTAGCTTTATTGGCTGAAAAAATCGGAGATAAGGGCAAAACCATTAAATGGTTATGGGGTCTAAAAGATCATCGCCAAATTGAAACTGTATTGATGCTTTACCCAAAAAGGGCAACTGTTTGTATATCTTCACAAGCTGGATGTGCAATGGGTTGTACTTTTTGTGCAACAGGACAAGGAGGCTTTGAAAGACAACTTACAAAAGGTGAAATTTTAGAGCAAGTCATCTATGCCATAAGAACAGCCAAACAATTGAATTCAAAATTAACCAATATAGTTTTTATGGGAATGGGCGAACCTTTAGCTAACTATGCCAGCGTCTGGAAAGCTATCAGGATTATAAATCAAGAAATAGGTTTAGCTGCAAGGCACATAACAGTTTCTACTGTTGGAATTGTTCCTGGTATTAGAAAGATGACTCAAGAAAATCTACAAGTAAATCTTGCATTGTCATTACATTGTGCCAATAATGAATCCAGAAATAAAATCATCCCTATAGGACTACGTTATCCAATAGAAGATATATTTAATGCTCTTTTAGAATATGTCCAAAAAACTCATAGAAGGGTTTCAATAGAATGGGCTTTGATGGATAACATCAATGACAGCTACAAAGATGCTTCTGAACTTGCTGACTTTGCTAACCCTTTAGATGCCCATGTCAACTTAATACCTTTGAATCCTACTCCTAATTGGCCCACTAGAGGAAGTAATACTCACAAGGTAAAACAATTTCAATCTTTTCTTAGCTCTTTAGGGGTAAATGCCACCATTCGTCACAACCGAGGAACCGATATTTCTGCTGCTTGCGGACAATTGGCAGCAGAAAATACTTCTTCTAAAGGATTGATAAAAATCCAATCTCTCAAATAGGAACAAATAAAGCATTTGAATTTATATATTGATTTAGGCATCCTAAATTTGGCTTAAAAACTAAAAATCTATTCTCATAGAACTGAGTTTTTCCAAATCCTGCTTAGATGACCTACATAGGTCAATTAAAACTGAGAAACTTCTTAAATGGAATCTCGTCAATGGATCAATCGTAGTCAACCTCAAACGCTACAAGTAGCAACAATGCTTTTATATATCAATGCTGTGTTTGGTATTATTTCTGGATTTGCTAATCCTTTGGCTGCTTTGATAGCAATAGTAGAATTTGTGGCAGGCATAGCCATAGCAAATGAATTCAAATGGGGATACTGGTTAGGAGTAGTAAGTGCTTTTTTACCTTTAATCCTTATAGTTATGACTGCTTATCAATTTGGACTAAGCACCATTATTGGATCTTCTGGAGTAATTAGTCTTATGTTTATAATTGCCTTAATAGCATTATTGCTACATCCTCACAGTAGGTCTTACAAAAAAATTTGGTTTAGATAGAATTTTTTATTACCGTCTATCCTAAGAGAACTATAAATTGACTGCTCCCACGACTAAAGTCATAGGATTCTTGGACTCAAGCTGCCGTGGTTTGCGCACAAACCTTGGTCTTATTGCCGTCATCATCCACTGGAACTACAATACTTTTGGGATGCTCCTATGTTTGTCAAGCATCATTTCCTCGGACCTAGGCCCAAGCGGGTTCTACAACGCAGAGCTAAAGTCATGGGCTTTCCACCCCGACCCCATTTTGGTAAGTAAGTAAGTTATCTTATAGCCTAATAATCATTATTAACTTATGACAATATTTATCATTGTAGTAATCCATGATTCTTACAATGGACTTCTAAAGATGATGGAGTTATAAAAACCTTCAATTTTTTACCACAATATGGACAAAATCTAGGAGCATCAAAACTTCTATTCCCTAAGCATTTGCACTTCAAAATTATCTTTCCACAATTTTTACAATAATTATTAGCTGACAATATAGTCCTTGTTATCTAAAAGATGCTAAATAATTTTTCCCATAACTGCTATTGGCATTTTGAGATCTTTTAGCATTTGAATATCTTGTTGTGGTTCACGTCCAAGAGTTGTAAGATAATTGCCCACTATCAAAGCATTGATACCTGCTGTCATACCCATAGCTTGAAGCTCTTTCAAAGTAACTTCTCTTCCGCCAGCATATCTCAAAGTAGCCCAGGGCAATGCCAAACGAAAAATAGCAATCCAGCGAATAGCTTCTAATGGCTCTACCAAATCTGTCCCACCCAAAGGGGTCTCAGGTCTGGGATTTAAAAAATTGACAGGTACTTCTTGGGGATGCAATTCTTGGAGACTTTTCAACAATTCAATACGTTGTTCTTGGCTTTCACCTAAACCCAACAGAACTCCGCTGCAAAGTTCCATGCCTGATTTTTTCACATACTCACATGTCTGATAACGTTGTTCCCAAGAGTGGGTAGTAACAATTTTATCAAAATAAGAATAAGATGTTTCTAAATTGTGATTGTAGCGATGAACTCCTGCTTTGAACAAAATGTCTGCTTGGGCTTGATCTAAAAGACCAGCACTTAAAGCGATATTTAAAGAGGTATTTTCCCGTAAGAACTTTACAGCCTCTAAAATTTTAGCCATCCAATGATCATTAATGCCTTTTATCGCCAACACTAAACAAAATTCAGTGGCACCTAATTTTTCTGTTTCTTTGGCTGCAGCTAGAAGCTGAGTAGGGTCGAGCATTGGCAAGGCTTGAACTTGGCCCTCATAATAAGACGACTGGCTACAAAAAGAACAGTCTTCTGGGCAAGCTCCTGTTTTAGCTGAGATAATTCCTTCTAATTCAACTTCTGGCCCACACCACTGCAGGCGAACTTCATGAGCCAAAGCTGCTAAAGAAGGGACTTTTGAATCAGGTAAAGTAACTAAATTTTTTATATCGGCTGTATCAAGTAAGACTTTGTCTTCTAAAATTTTTGTCCTAATTTGATCCAACAACACATGATCGAAATCCATAATTTTTGAAAATACTCTCTAAAGTTTGTCCTAAGTCGTCAAATCATTATTTTTATCCTAAAGTTAGAATAATGTCTAAAGATAAACAACAAGATTATAATGCATCTTCTTTTAAAGAAGCATTTAAGTCAAATACTTTGCCCTATGGCAAAGATAAAACTATAGCAATACGCTCCATGTTTGATGCCATTGCTCCAAGATATGACCTTTTGAACCGAATCTTGACTTTTGGTCAAGATATTTCTTGGCGTAAAAAATCTTTACGTGCCCTTGGATTGCCTAAAAACTCTATAGTAATTGACTTGGCCTCTGGAACGGGTGATCTATCTATATTGATGCGTAAAAATAATCTAGTCCCAATAGGAGTCGATCTATCTTTAGGCATGTTAAAGCATAATCGATCTCAAACTAGCCTAGTCCAAAGTGATGCTGCTTCATTACCTTTTAGATCTGAATCTATAGATGGAGTTATTTCAGGGTTCGCTTTACGTAATTTTACTAATTTAGATTTAGTTTTTGATGAGATGTCAAGAGTTCTACGCCCCAAAGGAAGATTTGCCCTTTTAGAAGTATCTGTGCCAAATAACACTTTTTTAAAATTAGGGCATGGAATTTATTTCAATAAAATTGTCCCAGCAATTGGAGGCGCCTTATCTGATTCTACTGCCTATCAATATTTACCTAAATCTATTGAATATTTACCACCTGTAGATAAAATGCTAAGCATCCTTGGGAAAAAGGGATTCACCAACTTGGGACATGTCAGCTTTAGTTTTGGGATAGCTCAACTATTCATGGGAGAAAAAAAATAATTCGACTTAAAAATAAGTTGACAACCAAAGGTGATTTTTATTTAATTTAAAAAAGTAGTATAAGTAATGTTATTAGTCGTTTTATTCAAATTACTAGTTGTTTGTAAAAATTTAAAATACTAATAAATTTGCTTAGTCTTTGCGGCTACATTATATTTTATCTAAACAATGCCCATACCTAAAAGCTTAATAATTACATTTTGGACTCCCACTTTCAGTGGGGAGTTTTTTAGCGTCATTTGATAGACTTCCCCCAAAATTTAGCTTGGACAGCAACTATGGCTTCCAATCTAGAAATAGACTTAATAGAATTTGCCGGAGAAGAAGGCATTGTGTTTGAAGGACCTGAAGTCCAATTAGCTACTATGGATACGGCTTTTCAAATTGAATTTCCTAATGGAATTGCTTGTCTTGACTCAATACAAGCCGCAATCAAAACCTTATCTTTGCTAAGAACAAAAGCCAATCAGGATCCTCAGACTCTAATGGCAATCAGAAATGGCATCTTACCTGTAGCAATAGGAGCATTACCTTTTGATTCCACGGCTAAAACAAGTCTTAATGTACCAAAGGTATGTGTTATTAAAAAAAAATCTTCTACTTGGATAATTGAGATTGGATCCAAAGAAGAAAAATTTAATTCTATTGAAAAAGTTCTATCAAGAATAAAGCAACATAGAATACCATCTACTAGTTTAGGTCCAGAACAAATTTTCATCTATTCTGATCCATTTTATGAAAAATGGATCAAACAAGTAGATACTCTAGTAAAACAGATACAACAAGGACACGTAGAAAAAGTCGTCTTATCAAGACAGGTTTTTATAGAAACCAATTCAATAATCAAAAAAGAACCAATTCTTCAAAGATTGAAAGACAATTTTCCTACATGTAGTATCTTTTCTATAGAAAATTTTATAGGAGCCAGTCCAGAACTTTTATTTAGTAGGATTGGCAATGATTTAAAACTTGTTCCTTTGGCCGGAACAACTAATAATAGTGGAAACGAAAAAACAAATAGTAAACTAAATAAAAATTTGTTTTCTTCACCCAAGCAACGACATGAACACCAACTAGTACTAAAAGAAATTCGTCAAGTATTGGAGCCTATTTGTCAAAAATTAGAAATACCTTCTGTGCCTATTATTGTTTCTATGCAAAATGTTGCACACCTTGCTAGCCCAATTAAGGCTATTATAGACAAGAACAAAGAATATACAAATGCCCTATTATTACTAAACAAGCTCCACCCCACTCCAGCAGTGGCTGGTTTTCCTCGTGAAAAAGCTTTAGAGGCTATAAGCTCAACTGAAGATTTTGACCGAGGACGCTATGCAGGGCCTGTGGGTTGGGTAGATACTAGTGGTAATGGGGAATGGGTAATTGGTATTAGATCTGCTGAAATAACTGGGACTAATGCTAGATTACTTGCTGGAGTTGGCTTAGTAGCTGACTCTGAAGCTGAACAGGAACTATTGGAAACTCAATTTAAACTACAAGCAATCCTTTCTGCAATGGTTAGACCTTAAAAATAGGCCTAACTTACAGGAAATTGTTCTTCATAAGGAATACTATACAAGAATGAGTCGTCAACCCTCAGACCTTCGTCCACGCCCCGAACGCCCACAAACACCTCCTAATGGTAATCAAGACCAAAATTGGAAGTGGGCGGCTGCTGTATTGGGTGTTATATTAATATTTTTCTTTTTCATATACCCCATGTTCTCTAAACCTCCAGCAGGTCCTATAACTTCTTATAGTCAATTTCAATCTCAAGTTATAGCCGGCAAAATCCATACTGCCCAAGTATCTAACAGTACTGGACAAATTAGTGGAACTTTGAGTAACGGGACTTCTTATAGTCTAACTGGGCCCGATCCATTGCCTTCTTCTGAGATAAAGACTATGACTTCTCATCATGTGCAACTAAGTTTCGTTACCCCTCAAGCTAATCTCTTTTCATCGATTTTGAGCTACCTATTGCCCATGTTCTTACTTATTGGGTTTTTTGTATGGATGAACCGTAGAGCTCAAGGACAGATGAGTGGAATCATGTCTATTGGTCGCTCAAAAGCCAAAGTATATAGCACTGAAAGGCCTCGGACCACTTTTGCAGACGTAGCAGGATACAATGGAGTAAAACAAGAAATCAGTGAAGTAGTTGACTTTTTGAAGTCCCCAGGAAGATTCAAAGATATAGGTGCTCGAATTCCAAAAGGAGTGTTACTAGTAGGGCCTCCTGGAACAGGTAAAACTTTGTTAGCCAGAGCAGTAGCAGGAGAAGCTGGGGTTCCATTTTTATCCGTCACTGGATCTGATTTTATGGAAATGTTTGTTGGAGTTGGAGCAAGTAGAGTAAGAGACTTATTCCAAACAGCAAGGAAACAAGCTCCCGCTATCATATTTGTTGACGAAGTGGATTCCATTGGACGCAAAAGAGGAGCTGGACTTGGAGGCGGTCACGACGAGCGTGAGCAAACCCTCAACCAGATGTTGTCCGAAATGGATGGTTTTGACACCACAGAAGGTATTGTTATGATGGCAGCTACCAACCGTCCTGATATTTTAGATCCAGCTCTTTTACGTCCAGGTCGTTTTGATCGTCAAGTTGTTGTACCACTTCCAGATTTAGAAGAACGTCTTCCAATATTACAAGTACATTGTCGAGATATAAAACTTTCTTCAGATATTGATCTATCCTTGATAGCTCGTGGAACTCCTGGAATGAGTGGAGCAGATTTAGCAAACCTTGTAAACGAAGCGGCTCTCCATGCTGTTAGAAGAGGAGCCTCAGAAATTCACATGCAAGACTTTGAAGCTGCTCGAGACAGAGTAATTATGGGACAAAGGCGTGAGTCATTAGCCTTGAGCGAAGCCGAAAAAGAAAGGATCGCTTTCCACGAAGGGGGCCATGCTGTATTAGCATATGTATTGCCTCATGCAGATCCAGTACACAAAGTAACCATACTGCCTACTGGAATGGCTCTAGGTGTTACTCAACAACTCCCCATGGAAGAAAGACATATCTATACCAAAGAATACATAGAAGACTCATTAGTTGTAAGGATGGGGGGTCGAATTGCAGAAATGTTAATTTATGGCAACCTTTCTACTGGAGCAAGTAATGACTTGGTAGGAAATACAGAACTAGCTCGCAAAATGGTAAGAGAATGGGGCATGAGCAGCCGAGTAGGTCCAATGGCTTGGGGATCTCAAGGTGCAGTATTTCTAGGCGATGATCTTATGCATTCTCGTGATTATTCAGAAGATACAAGTCGGGTAATAGATGAAGAAGTAGAAAAAATTCTTCGAGAGCAAGAAACTAGAGCTAACGAAGAACTAACTAAACATCTAGATGGACTTAAAGCAGTTGCAAAAGCTTTACTAGAAGAAGAAACTATTGATGGATCCAAAGTAGGAGAATTAGTAGATGCCGCCTTTGGGCGTTCAGTACACGAAAACGGCTCCACCTGGGTTCCCCAATTTAACAATTCCAAATCTGCAGAATCAACCCAAGAACAAACAGTAGCTAACAATTCTTCAAATGAGGTTACAGATTCTAAAGATCTGTAACCTCCATTTAGGTCACTATAGATTTAGATATAATTGATCTTTTAGTCGTTCAAAAAGGACAAGGTGTATAAATGAATGATCCTAAGCAAGCTCTCAAAGACGGTCTATACATAGCTGTAGGTTTAGGCATATTGGCTTTCCAAAGAGCTCAAGTCCAAAGAAATCAACTTAGCAAGCGAATCTTAGCTGAACGCAATCAATTAGAAGAACAATTAAATACTCTACGACCCCAACTACATAATCTAATAGATGGAATAGAAGCCCAACTTAGCCCTACCATAGATGATATAGAAAACCAATTATCTCAAATGGAAGACTTAGTGCCTGATCAGGCCAAAGAAATGATACACCAAGCAAGGAATCAGATATCTGAGATAGTAAAGACTATCAAAAGCAAAATAGGCTCTTAATCTAAGCTTGGCTATTTTGCCAAAATTGTAAAACCTCTTCAAGAGTTTGTTCTAGGGGGATTTTTGGTCTCCAGCCAGTATCATTTTCAATCTTAGATCTGTCGCCTCTAAGAACAGGGATGTCTACTGGGCGTTCTAGAGAGGGATCTACCTCCAAATAAAGCTGACTAGCTCCCGATATTTTTATCATTTTATTTGCTAGTTCCTCAATGCTTATATCTGTTCCAGAACATACATTATAAACTTCGCCTGGAGATCCTTTATCTATCAACATAGTATAAGCATTTACTACATCTCTAACATCTGTAAAATCTCTTCGAGTACTGATATTGCCAACTTCTAAAACTCGAGATTTTTGCTTCTTGGCCTCTACAATGCGCTTAGCAAGAGCAGAAACAACAAAATTACTTGCTTGATGGGGACCTATGTGATTAAAAGCTCTTACCCTAATAACAGGAAGACCATAGGCTAAATGAGACTGTATCCCTAAAAATTCTGCCGCTACTTTACTTACCGCATAAGGAGTAACAGGGGCTAAAGCGATAGTTTCTTTTAGGGGTAATTGATCATTTTTTACAACTCCATATACTTCTGCAGAACACACTAGTAATACTTTAGGCATATTTGATAGATGCCTAGCGGCTTCTAGTACGTTCAAAGTTCCCATAGCATTGACTCTAAAGGATTCTTTTGGTGCATTCCAAGAATCACCTACATGAGTTAGAGCAGCAAGATGATAAATTGCTTCAGGTTTGGTAGAAGCAATTGCTGTATTTATGCCATCTTCATCTGTTATGTCTACCTCAGAAGCAATTACTTCGTCTCCTTTTTCTGTCAAATGTTTTTGGAGCCACTTGCCAACAAAGCCATTAGCTCCTGTTATAAACGCCTTCATGTTGTGACTCCATCTTCTATTTGTGTTCCATAGGCTAGTTCTTTATATACTTTCAGATGTTGAACTGCTGCTCGGTTCCAAGTGTAATTTTTTGCTAATTCCAAACCTAAAAGTCTTCTAGCTTCTAATTCGTTATCTTTATCAATAACTTGCCTCAAAGCTTCAACTAAGGCTTCATTGTCTCCAGGAGTAATTAAAATAGCTGCCCCTCCAGATACTTCTTCCATAGCTGAACCTTTTGTCGTTATAAGTGGAGATCCACATGCCATAGCTTCTAGAGCTGGCAATCCAAAACCTTCTTCAAAAGAAGGATAGACCATAGCTGAAGCTTTCCTCATCAAAGCCGGTAAAACTTTACTAGGAACATAACCAGTTAGAATAATTTTTTCCTTATATTTCGCTTTTGAAATAGCTTCTTGTACCTGAGACAGACCCCATCCCCCTACTCCTGCTAAAACTAATTTCAGATCTGGATAAATACCTCCGATTTTATCAAAAGCCTTGACCAGTCCCACTACGTCTTTTCGAGGCTCTATGGTTCCTACAAATAAAATAAAACGATTTTTTATACCAAAATCACTTAGTATTTGATCATCAGGATTATCTTTGGATTCAAAAGGATTAAATTTATCATGTTCTACACCATGGGGGATAACAAATACTTTCTTTGCTCCTGGAACAATTGACTCTAAGCAATTAGCAGTAAAATTGCTTACACAAATAATTGCATCAGCATTTTTTACAGCTGTATTTATAGACCTTTTAAAAAGGGCGACTTTAGTTTTTTCATGCCATTCAGGATGA